>JAJDFU010000538.1 GCA_020528935.1 Saprospiraceae bacterium
GCAAGTGTCTGGTGTTGTGAGGTCTGGGTGGCCCGGGGACCGGGCGGGGCAACAACGTGCAGCGGGCTGAGGTGCCGGACGGCTGGGACGGCGGGTTTTTGTCCCCGCCGGAGGTGCGGGAGGTGGCCTTTGCCAAAGTGCGTTCGTGGCTAAAGGAGTTGGAAAAGAACGGACAAATACGCCGATAGGCCGGACCGAAGCAGGCCGAGCGTGGAAAGATTGCGCTAATGTTGCGGGCTAAGACCGCTGGTCGTACTCCTGCAACAACAACTCGATGTCCTGCATGAAGCGGTCCACTTCTTCGGCTTCGGTGCCGTTGCAGAAGGCGCGCACATGGCGTTGATCGTCCACCAGGATGAGGCGGCCGCTGTGGTCGAAACCGCCGGGGGCATCCGGATCCTCAATGGCAATGCTGAAGTAGTCGTCTGCGATGTCGTAGATGGCGCGCTTATCGCCCGTCACGAAGTGCCAGCGGTCGCCGCGCACTCCCAGGTTTTCGGCGTATTGCTTCAGGCGGGGCACGGTGTCGTGCTTCACGTCGATGGTATGGGAGAGCAAGCGGAGGCGCGGCTCGTCCTGGAAGCGCTCGTAGATGCGCAGCATCTGCTGCTTCACCTTGGGGCAAATGGTAGGGCAGGAAATGAAGAAAAAGTCGGCCACGTACAGCTTACCGTCGAAGGTGGCGTTGGTGACGATCTGGCTGTCCTGATCGATGAATTCGAAATCGGGGATGCGGTGGTAGACGGTGTCACCATCCACTACCTCGCGCTGGCCGAGGATGGGCAGGGGTTCTTCCCCGCCGGTCTGACAGCTCCACAACAGGCTGCCGCCCAGCAGGAGCAGGATAAGGATTCGCATGTACAAGTTATTAGTTGATCTGTTCCAGCAGGGCTTTACCCTGCTCGATGCTCGAACGCATGTCGTTCCGCACCTGTTCAATTTCGGCTTTTTCCCCGCGCAGGTAAGTCATGATCTCCTCGTGAGACTTTCCCTTGGCCCGCATGGGCTCCAGCTGTTGGAGCTCGTTCATCCAGGTCCACATGCCTTCGCCGGCCTTATCCAGCTCTTGCATGGTCTCGAGCACCTGAGCGCGATTCAGGTCGCTCAGCTTCTGATTCTGGAGCAGCTCGTCCATCTCTTTGGTCAGCCGGTTGATGTCGGCCATTTCCGGCATCACATCGTCGTGTATGGCCATGACCTCCTCCCAGAGCTGTTCTTCCTGTTGTTGTTCGGGGCCGGGCCCGGTCTCGGTCTGTTCCTGATCAGTACCGGTATTGCCCGAGCACTGCCACAGCAAAAGGCCGAGCAGGGAGATAAGCACAAGTCGCATAGCATTCGATTTTGGACCTGCCAAGTTAGGGGAAAAGGAAGAGATGTGCAGGCAGAAATCGAAGATCTTGCATTCCGGCGATACCTGTCTTGCTTTTCGGGCGCAGGCTCATCCATTTCTCCCCGCAGATGGTTATCATTGCAGGCCTGGGAACTTCTGCTTTCCCGGTCGCTGCAAATCGCAATCCGCTATGACCGAGACCTACTTCGTTGATGCCGTGCGCACGCCGGTCGGCAAATTCACCGGCGCCCTTTCGCCCATTCGCACCGACGACCTGGCTGCGCATGTGCTCACCCAATTGCTCCGCCGTTTCCCGCAGATCCCGGGTGAGGCCTACGAGGATGTGATCATGGGCTGTGCCAATCAGGCCGGTGAGGACAACCGCAACGTGGCCCGCATGGCCTTGCTGCTGGCGGGCCTGCCTTTCAGCGTACCCGGCGAGACCGTCAATCGACTCTGCGCATCCGGCATGAGCGCCGTCATTCACGCCCATCGCGCGATACAGACCGGCGACGGCGACCTCTTCATCGCCGGAGGCGTGGAGCATATGACCCGCGGCCCCTGGGTGATCTCCAAGGTGAGCAAGGCCTTCGGGCGCGATGCCGAAATGCACGACTCCAGCTTTGGCTGGCGCTTTGTGAACCCCGTAATGGAGCGCCTGTTCGGCACCCACAGCATGGGCCAGACGGCCGAAAACCTGGCCGGGCACTTTGGCATCAGCCGGGAGGATCAGGATCGCTTTGCCTACCGCTCGCAGATGAAAGCCGCCGAAGCTCAGCGCAACGGCCGCCTGGCCCAGGAGATCGTGCCGGTATCTATTCCTCAGCGCAAGAAAGACCCCATCCTGTTTGAACAGGACGAGTTCGTCAAGCCCAATACCACTCCGGAGGTGCTGGCCAAGCTGCGCACCGCCTTCAAGAAGGCGGAGGAAGGCGGCACGGTGACGGCCGGCAATGCCTCCGGCCTCAACGATGGCGCCGCGGCGGCCCTGGTCGCCTCGGAAAATGCAGTTAAACAATACGACCTCGCCCCCAGGGCGCGCATCGTGGCCTCCGCCGTGGTGGGCGTAGAGCCGCGCATCATGGGCATCGGCCCGGTGGGCGCCAGCCGCAAAGCCCTGGCCAAAGCCGGCCTGAGCCTGGACGAGATGGACATCATCGAGATCAACGAGGCCTTTGCTGCCCAGGTGCTGGCCTGTACCCGCAAACTGGGCCTGCCCGACGACGACCCCCGCCTCAACCCCAACGGCGGCGCCATCGCCATCGGCCACCCCCTCGGCATGAGCGGCACCCGCATCCTGCAGACGGCCGCCCTGGAACTGCAGCAGCAGCAAAAGCGCTACGCCCTGGTGACCATGTGTGTGGGCGTGGGGCAGGGCTATGCCACCATCCTGGAGCGGGTGGGCTAAGCGCCCTGAAGACACCCCGGTTGGATAGGATATGAAATGCCTGAAGCAGGTCTTTGGGAAAGCGAATGCGAATCGCCGTTCAGCGTCGTCAGTCATCCGGCTGAGGAGATCAGGCACGAGCCGCCCCCGGCCAGCCTAAAACTCATTTCGCCACATCATGCTCTCAACGGGCTTGTCGGTGCGCTGGGTGTATTTGGCATTGGGCTTGGTGTCGTAGCGGTTTTTGATCTCGCCCTCCACCCGGAAGTAGATGAGCTGGCCGATGGGCATGCCCGCATACACGCGCACCGGATGCGTACAGGAGATCTCGAGGGTCCAGGTATTGCAGAAGCCCACATCGCCTTTGCCGGCCGTGGCATGGATGTCGATGCCGAGGCGGCCCACCGAGCTTTTCCCCTCCAGGAAGGGCACGGCCTGATGCGTCTCGGTGTACTCCTCGGTCACGCCCAGGTAGAGGGTGTTGGGATGGAGCACAAAACCCGCATCGGGAATCTCGATGTACTCGATGGGGTTGTGCTTGCGGGCGTCCAGGATGTGGTCCTGGTACATGGCCAGCCAGCGGCCCAGGTGCACGTCGTACGAATTGGTGCCCAGGCAGCCGGGCCGAAAGGGCTCGATGACGATCTCGCCGTTGGACAGCCCTTCCAGGATCTTGGTATCGCTCAGGATCATGCGCTCGGTTTCAGTCTGCAGGGCAAAGATAGGGTGCGGGAATGGATTGCAAAGAGCGTACCGGATCGAAGGCAGGCCTTTTCTTTCCTTAGCCCCCTTCCGAATCTGAACCCGGACCTTGCCCCAAACCCAAACCCACACTCAAACCCACACTCACACCCAAACCCACACTCACACCCACACCCACACTCACACTCACACTCACACTCACACTCACACTCACACTCACACCCATTCCCCCAACCTTCCCTATCTTCCCCGGAAAAATCACCGGAATCCATGGGAAATTTTGTGGGAAGCCTGCTGGGCGCCTTTCGCCGCATTCGGCTGTGGTGGCTGCGCCTGCGTGGCGAAACAGAGACCGACGTACACGACCGCCGCATCGTTTCGGGTAGGGCCTGGGACGAATTCTGCGACAACCTCAAGGCGGCCGGGGCGGCCCTGGGGAATCCGGGGGCTCCGCGCGATCCCTTTCAGAAGGCCGGGGGCACACGCCACCC
>JAJDFU010000294.1 GCA_020528935.1 Saprospiraceae bacterium
TGGCGCCGTTGCCGTCCTTTTGTGCCGCGGGCGCCGCCCGGGACGCGCGGGCCGTGCGGGTCGCCGTCGGGGGGCCGCCCAGGGGGCCGGCAGGCAGGTTCAATGCCCTTTCCGGCGTGCCGGTGGCTTCGGGCTCGTACAGCCTGCCGTCCGGGGGGGCGCCCTCCCGTTCGATCACCTGGGTGAGGACGTTGGGCGTACGGCGGTGCAATTGCCGGCGCAATACCTCTACCGGGTTGTCGGGATCATCCGGATTCAGCGGGGTGAACAGCACCTCGATACGCCCGTTGCAGCCCAGCCCGACGCCGATCTGCTGCTCGTCCTCTTCGAGTGTGTCGTACACCATTATGGAGGAGCGGTCCTGGAAAATGGCGGCCTGGGCCCGGCGGAGCGCATCCCCCTCCAGGCAGCCGCCACTGATACCGCCGATCCATTCGCCGGTGCTTTTCACCAGCATGCGAGCCCCAATGCGGCGATAGGAGCTTTGTTCGACCCGCACGACGGAAACCAGGGCAGCCCGTTCGGCCCTCCTGTCCAGTTCGTCAACCCATTGGATGATCTGGCGTATCTCTTTCATTGGCACCAATCTCGTAACTTTCCCTGATCAAGCGGAGGTTTTCAGCAGTTGCGGCAGGCTTCACAGCAGGGGAAAATGTAAGAAAGAAAAAGAATTTTACCATCTTTTGACCATTGAAGCATACCATGGATCACACGCAGATTTTGATCAATCTACGCCGGATCATTCGCTCGGTCAATCTGGAGGACAAGCGCATTGAAAAAGAATACGGCATCAGCATCCCTCAACTGTTGTGCCTGAGCTATCTCAACAGCAAAACCGACTTTCAGGCCTCAAACAAGGAGATCAAAGAATACATCAAACTGAATGCCAGCACCGTCACGGGCATTATAACCCGCCTCGAACAAAAAGGGCTGGTGGCCCGGCTGCCTTCCAGTAAAGACAAACGCGTCGGCCTGGTCACGCTCACCGCCAAGGGGGCCGAGCTGCTCAAGCAGACGCCCGAGCCCCTGCACGAACAACTCACCTTCAAGCTCCGAAACCTGCCCCCCGATCAGCTGGTTTCCCTCCAAAAGGCTTTCGATCTCATCATCGACTTCCTGGACATTGAAAAACTGGATGCCGCCCCCATTTTCACCTCGGGCACGGAAATCCAGCCCCCACCTAAAGAGGAAAAATAGTTTCACCTAAAACTAGTTGATTATCTGCTTCGTGTCAGATGCTTTCCATGCTAATTCCTTTCTGTTGAAAGTAGTTAAGTATTTATTACCTTCGCCATGTTTTTGAACGGAAAAAAGACCGACGCATGGAGAATCTTTTACCTTCCTGGCTTTCAAAAGCCAGCACTCAAAGCCTGTATCAAGTACTCATTTCATTTGTAATCCTATGCCTTTCAACGTCTTTGGCTGCGCAAACCCGAACCATTACGGGTCAGGTCAAGGATGAGACCGGAGAGCCACTCATCGGCGCCAACGTCCTGGTGAAGGAAACCGGGAGTGGTACCGTTACGGACATCAATGGAAATTTTGAGCTGGAAGTAAATGAGGGGGACCAGACCCTGGTCATATCCTTCATCGGTTACAGCAGTCAGGAGATTTCTATTGAAAATAAATCCACGGTTTCCATTGTGCTCAAGGAATCGGTGGAACTCTCCGAAGTGGTCGTCACGGCGCTCGGCGTAGAGCGGGAAGAAAAAGCCCTGGGTTACGCGGTATCGGAATTGGGCAATGACGACATTGCCGCCGTCAAGCCGGTCAACCTCACCAATGCCCTGTCGGGTAAGGTGCCGGGCGTTTTTGTGGCCGGTAGTGGCAACGGCCCGACGGCTTCGGCGAATATCACGATCCGGGGGCAGACCTCACTGACGGGCAACAGCCAGCCGCTTTTCGTGGTCAACGGTATGCCTATCACCAACGGTTTGTTTAGCCCGGGCGACGGCCTGAACGGCTCGACGACCATCGACTTCGGCAACGCCGCCCAGGTGATCAATCCGGACGACATCGAGTCCATGTCCATACTGAAAGGTCCGGCTGCCGCTGCCCTGTACGGTTCGCGGGCGGCCAACGGGGTAATCCTGGTCAACACCAAAACGGGCAAGGACTCCCGCGGCTGGGGCGTGCAGATCAACTCCACGACCAATTTCGAGACCATCCTGCGCCTGCCGGACTACCAGAACTCCTACGGCTTTGGCGGTTATGGGTTTTACAGCTACAACGACGGTACGGTGTACACCGACCTGAACGGCATCAACTACTACGATGCCTTCGGCGAAAACTGGGGCCCGCCCCTCAACGGCACGCCGGTGCGCCAGTGGGATTCCGGCGAAGAACTGAAGCCGCTCACCCCGGCACCCGACAACATCCGCAACTTTTTCCGTACGGGCGTGACCGCGATCAATAACATTGCCCTTACGCACAGCGACGACGGCGGGCAATTCCGCTTTTCGTACTCCAATCTGTCGCGACGGGGCATCGTGCCCAACACCAACCTGCGGCGCAACATGCTGTCGGCCAGCATTGGCCGCAACCTCTGGGACGACCGCCTCACCTTTCAGGTGGACGCCATGTACATCAACTCGGGCTCCGACAACGTGCCGAACGCGGGCTACGACGAGACCAGCTCCGTGATGTACGGCTGGCTGTGGTATCCGCGCCAGGTGCCCATCGACGACCTGCGCGACTACTGGAAACCCGGCCTGGAAGGCGAAGAGCAACAGTACGTCGAGAACCTGTGGGTCAACAACCCCTGGTTTGTAGTGAACGAGAACACCAATTCCTTCCAGTCCAACCGCATCTTCGGATTGGCCCAGCTCAACTACAAGTTCTCCAAGAACTTCTCGGCCCGCTTCCGCTTCGGTGCCGACGTCAACGACGAACAGCGTCAGTTTCGCCGAGCCCCCTCCACGCGGGGCATTCCGTTTGGCAGCTACCGCGAGGACGAGCTCACCTTCTCGGAGACCAATACCGAACTGCTGCTGACGTATAATACCGACCTGATGGATAACTCCCTGTTTGACGTGACGGTGCGTCTGGGGGGTAACATCATGCGCCAGCGCAGCAATACTCTGCGCGCCAACAACCCGCAGCTGCTGCTGCCCGGTCTGTTTACCCTCACCAACAACCGGGCCGATCTGCTGGTGGAAAACCGCGAGGCCGAAAAGGGCATCAACAGTATATTCGGCCTGGCCAGCCTGTCCTACGACAACTTCCTGTATCTGGATGTGACCGGCCGCAACGACTGGTCCAGCACCCTGCCCACGGCAAACAATTCCTATTTCTATCCCTCGGTATCGCTGAGTGCGGTGCTTTCGGAGAAAATGAACCTGGGCACCAACTCGGCCCTGTCCTTCCTCAAGCTGCGCGGGGCCTATGCCGAAGTGGGTGCGGACACGGATCCCTACCTGCTGCAGAACTTCTATTCGCCGCAGCCGTTGTTCGGCGGTTCGCCGGCCTTTACCAACAGTTCGTTCTCCGCCAACCCGAATCTGCGCCCCGAGCGCACGACCTCCTGGGAAGTGGGTGCGGACATTCGCTTTTTCAATAATCGTCTGGGGCTGGATGCCACCTACTACGACATGCTGAGTAAGGACCAGATCATCTTCCTGCCGGTATCGCTGGCTTCCGGTCGGGAGTCTCGCCTGGTGAATGCCGGTGAGATCCGCAACCGCGGCGTAGAGATCATGGTTACGGCCGAACCGATCCGAACAGAGAAATTCTCCTGGATCATCAACTGGAACCTGGGGCACAACCGCGCTGTGGTGCAGTCCTTGCCCGAAGGGGTGGAAGGAAGCTATCCCATCATTGCGGACGTTTATCCCGGCGATGAAGGATCGGCCAACCTGGAATTGGTGGCCATCGAAGGCGAACTGCTCGGGCAGCTCTGGGGCCTCGGCTTCCAGCGCGACGATCAGGGCCGGATCATCCACGGCGAAAACGGATTGCCCCTGCTGACCGACGAGAAAGTATCGGCCGGCTCGTACCAGCCGAAATTCCGAACCGGCATTTACAACACCTTCCGTTATGGCGCCTTCAGTCTCGGCTTCCTGTTTGACGGGCAGGTGGGGGGCAAGATCTACTCCCGCACGCACGCCCTGATGAATACCGGCGGTACCATCACCAACAACGACGATCCCAACCTGGACCTCTCCACGCTGGATGGCCGCCCGATCTACGACATCAGTTACAACGAGGATGGTACGCCCATCTACGATCAGGTGGAGCCCGGCGGTGTGGTCGGCCCCGGCGTGAAGCGTCTGCCCGACGGTACGCTGGTGGAAAACGACATTGTGGTGCCCACGCGCGATTACTTCTACGCCTACTACGGCAACGGTTTCAACCGCGACAACATCGAAGCGGCAACCTACGATGCCACCTACTTCAAGCTGCGCGAGCTGCGCCTGACCTATACCCTGCCGGCTGACCTGACCCGCCGCTGGGGGCTGCAACAGGCCAGTGTGTCCTTTGTAGGGCGCGACCTGCTGCTGTTTACCCAGGTGCCTTCGATCGATCCGGAAACCTTCTCGATCCGCAACGGCTTGTTCGTCAACGGCTTTGAAAGTACGCAGCTGCCTTCCGTGCGCAGCATGGGAGTGGCCATCAACCTGGGCTTCTAAAGCAGCCCTGCGACAACTGTTTTTCAAACAATCAAAAGGAACATTCATGTCATTTAAATATATACTAAGCGGCCTCCTGCTGGTGCTCGTATTTTCCTGCGAGGACCTGGAGGACCTCAACGAAAACCCCAACCAGCCCACGGAAGTGGGCGCGGAGGTGCTCATGACCTCTGCCATTCGGAGCACGATGAACTCCATGGTCACCGAGTCTTTCCTGCTGGGCAACAACGCCGCACAACTGACGGCCAAGACCCTGCGCTCGGAGATCGACGTGTACAACTGGAATCCCTTTCCCACTGTCTGGACCTCGCTCTACGACGGGCTGGAAGACGTAGCGAATGCCGAGCGCCTGGCCCGCGAGGAAGAGGATGCAGCTACCGAGGGCGCGGCTGTGGTGCTGAAGAGTTGGCTCTTTTCCACCCTTACTGATGCCTATGGCGACATTCCGTATACCGAGGCCGTAAGCGGCGCTACGGACGGCAATTTCCAACCCGCATACGATGCCCAGCAAGACATCTACATGAGTGCGAACGGCATCCTGGCCGAGCTGGAACGAGCCAACAACCTGCTGGCCCAGGGCGGTATTGTACAGGGCGACATCCTGCTCGGAGGCTCGGCGGAGCAGTGGCGCAAGCTGTGCAACTCGCTGCGCCTGCGCCTGCTCATGCGCGTTTCCAACCGCATGGACGTGGCCGCTGATTTTGCCGATATCGTCAACAATCAGCCCATTATCGCCAGCAACGACGACAATGCCGTGCTCAATTACCTGGAGAACTTTCCCAATGATTTCCCCCTGCTGCCACTCAAGCAGGGCGACTTTGATGCCGTGGTCATGAGCGACCGCTCCATACCCGTACTGGAAGGCTACAGGGATCCCCGGCTGATGCGCTATGCCAGGCCGAATAACATCCTGGAGATCGATACGGCCCAGGTAGATACGATCACGCCGGTGTACACCGGGGCGCAGAACGGGGCCGAGACCAGCTGCTCCAAAGGCGGCTCTCGCCTGGGACTGGCCTACTTCGACTACGGCAACCACCCCACCACCGACGATCATGCCGACGGCATCCTGATGACGTATGCGGAAGTGCAGTTTTTGCTGGCCGAAGCCGTGCTCAAGAACTTCATCAGTGGAAATGTCGAGCAGTACTATCGCAGCGGCATTCAGGCTTCGATGGACTACTACGAGGTGGACTACGAAGCCTCCGGCTGGACGGACTTTGACGATTTTTACAACAATTCCGGTGTGGCTTTCGCAAATGACCCCGTCCAGGTGTGGGAGCAGAAGTGGCTCGCCCTCTTTTTTCACGGGCTGGAGCCTTACTTCGAAGTCCGGCGCTGGCTATACGAGGTGGATAACGACTGGAACCAGATCCCCTTCCTCAGCCCGCCCTGCGACAACGTGAACAACGATATGCTGCCGGTGCGCTTCCTCTATCCCGGCGAAGAGGCCAGCCTGAACGGCGAAAATTATCAGGCGGCTGTAGGTCGCCTGGAAGGTGGAGACGATCAGAACGCGAAAATGTGGCTGGTTCAGTAGTTTGGTTCCAAACTTTTTAGTATCTAAATCGCCTATTATCTGTCTATTACACGGGTAATAGGCGATTTTTTCTGTAGAAACTCCCCCGGCAAACTAGGCTCCGATGCGACGACATACCAACAAGTACTTCGACGTATATGCACCGGTTTTTTACCCGGCTTCCATCATCATTCTGTTCTTCATCAGCCTGACCCTGATCATCGGCAAACCGATGGAGGAGGTCTTCTCGAAGGTGCAGACCGGGATGGCCGATTATGCGGGCTGGTTTTTTGTCATTTCGGTGAATGTTTTCGTGGCAGTGGCACTGTATCTGGCCTTCAGCCGTTTTCAGCACATCCGGCTGGGCGGCAAGGACGCCAAACCCGAATTCAGCACCTTCGCCTGGTTTTCCATGCTCTTTTCGGCCGGCATGGGCATCGGGCTGCTCTTTTTCAGCGTGGCCGAGCCGATCTTTCACTTCACCAATCCGCCCATCAAAGCCGTGGACCAGGCCGAACAGGCCCGGAATGCAATGAAGTACACCCTGCTGCACTGGGGATTGCACGCCTGGGCTATTTACGCCCTGGTAGGGCTGGCGCTGGCCTTTTTTACCTTCAACAAAAAACTACCCCTCACCATACGCTCCGTTTTCTATCCCCTGCTCGGCGATCGCATTTACGGCATCTTCGGCGATATCATCGACATAGTGGCCGTGGTGGCCACGCTCTTCGGGCTCGCGACTTCCCTGGGTTTTGGCGTACAACAGGTTTCGGCCGGGTTGAATCACCTCTTCGGCCTGCCCGACACGACCACTGCCCAGGTGGTGCTCATTACGCTCATCACCCTGGCGGCCACCGTATCGGTGGTGACCGGCCTGCACCGCGGAGTGCGCTTTCTGAGTGAGATGAACATCCGGCTGGGGCTGGTTTTTCTGGTGGTGCTGCTCATCATTGGCCCTACCGTGACCCTGCTCGACGGTTTCATCCAGAATACGGGCTCTTACCTGCAATCCCTCTTTGAAGTGGGCACCTGGACGGAGACCTACACCCAAACCCAATGGCAGAACAGCTGGACCGTGGTGTACTGGGCCTGGTGGATCTCCTGGTCGCCCTTCGTCGGCATCTTCATTGCCCGGGTCTCCAAGGGGCGCACTCTGCGGGAGTTCGTCCTGGGTGTTATGCTGGTGCCCACCCTGCTCACCATACTTTGGTTTTCCGTTTTCGGTGGCTCGGCCCTGTTTTTGGAAATCAACGGCATTGGCAATATTGCCACGGCGGTGAACGAAAACATCTCAACGGCCCTGTTCGTGATGCTGGAAGAGTTCCCGCTGGCATTCGTCACCTCGATCATCGGCATTGTGCTGGTGACCAGCTTTTTCGTGACCTCTTCCGATTCGGGCTCGCTGGTGATCGACAGCATTACCTCCGGCGGCAAACTGGATGCGCCCAAGGGGCAGCGCATATTCTGGGCCCTCACCGAGGGGGCCGTGGCGGCCACCCTGCTGCTGGGCGGCGGCCTGCAGGCCCTGCAAACTGCTGCGCTCACCACCGGGCTACCCTTTACTATCATTTTGCTTATCATGTGCTACAGCCTGTATCTGGGCCTGAAAATGGAATACGACGAAATGGAGCGGCGCCGCAAACTGCGGGAGCGGCAATCTTACGAAGAGGTGCTGAAGCGGCTGCTGGCCCGGCGCAAGGACAAAATCACCTAGCATGACAGCCTTGAAAACCCTAATGGTCTGTCTTGATCTCACCGAGATGGACGACCTCCTCATTCGCTATGCCGCCTATTTCAGCCAGGCTATACCGGATGTAGATCGCATTCTGTTTTTCCACAATATCCGCTTCGACTATCCGGAGAGTGCCGGCGAACTGCTCTCGGGCATCGACAGGCCTCTGCACGACGTCTTGACGGACATTGTGAAGGAACAGGTCTCGGAGCACATGCACATGCGCGAGGCAGACACTCCCTTTGAGGTGATCATTACAGAAGACGACTCCACCCCCCGGGCCATGGCCCATACCTCCTCGGACGAAGGGGCGGACCTCATCATCCTGGGCAAAAAGGTTACCTATAAGGGTTCCGGGCTGGTCGCTGAAATGTTGTACAACATACCTGAGTTTGCAGCTTCCATTTTGCTGGTGCCCGAAACCGCCTACCACCAGATCAACGACATCCTGGTGCCCACGGATTTTTCCAAGGCCTCCAGAACGGCCCTGGCCTTCGGGCACTACCTGCAGCGCCAGTTCGACGCTTCCCTGGAATGCCAGCACGTCTACAATATTCCGGCGCATTATTTTCCGTACATCAAGGTGGAAGACATGCAGGATCGCATGGAACAAGAAGCCCGGGACGACTGGAGGAGATTCGTCAGGAACCTGCCGGAAAACGAACGAGACGTATCCTGTACCTTCACCTTCAGCCGGGACGACAGCGTGTCGGAGGCCATCTACAACTACGCCCTGCAGGAAAAAAAGGATCTCGTCATCGTCAATTCCAAAGGGCGGGGCGGTCTGGCGTCCTTCCTCATCGGCAGTGTGGCCCTCCGCCTCATCCAGCTGGATTCCCACTTGCCCTTACTGGTGACCAACAATCGCGGCAAGCGCAAAGGCAGTCGGTAGGCTCGACCGGATGGAAACGGTCTTTTCTTAGGGGGCAGCAGGGATGTATTCGAAGCGCAGCATACCCTCGGCATCGGGCCGGGGGGTGGCGCAGTGCCAGCCGTTGCGGATCAGAAAGCTGCGAGCCGCCCGGTTTTCGGGCTGCAGGAATCCCAGCCAGCACTGGCCGGCATCCGGCGGATGAAGGCGCAGTATTTCCTGCCACACCCGGCTGCCCAGGCCCATGCCCCGCCGGTCGGGGCGAACCGCCAGGTCGGTCAGCACCCAGCAGGGATGTCGGGCCCGTGGCAAGAGCAGGCCTGCCACCGCGACCAGGTTGCCCTCCACCAGGGCGGCGTACTGCCGCCCGTCCGTTTCCCGCAGGATGTGATCCAGCCATTCGCGATTCGGGGCGGGCCCCAGGAAAGCTTGTAAAGCCGGATCGGAAAACCAGCTTTGGTAGGCCGGCAGGTGCTCTGCTTCGAAGCGTACCAGTTGCATGGGCGTATTCACGTTTTCCCTAAAATATCGTGAGGTTGGGCAAGGACATTATCGTAAAGCGATGTTTGTCAGGGCCCAACCTCCCGGTACATGGTAGTGGGTAGGGGGTATATGGACGTCAGCATGCTCTACTACCTACTACCATCTACCAGGTACAACGTGAGGTTCTCACATTCAGCCATTTAACGAACAACTCGACCTCCAACCTCACGTTAAAATAAAGTTCTCCCCGGAATACCCCTCACAACGGGAAGTACGCGCCCCTGAGCCCATACGGTCAAAACTCCGCGCGCACGGCGATCACTACATTGCGTCCTGCCGCCGCGATGCCTGAGCTGTAGGTGCGGTAGCGCTGGTCGGTGAGGTTTTCCACCCCGGCGCTGAGGGCCAGGACCTCCGTGAGCTGGTAGAGGGCGCGAAGATTCAGGGTGTACCAGGCCGGGGAGTAGGGATTGCCGTTCTCGTCGCGGGCGTAGAGGTGATCTTTGGCCTGCTCCTCCACGGGCAATTCGTCAAAGGGTATTCCGCCGCTGTAGAAGGCATTGGCTTCCAGTTCCAGTTTGTCGGTGGTAAAGGTAAGGCGCGTCACTCCAAAGGGGGGTGCGGCGTGGCGCGACGGGCTGGTGCGACCGTCGTCCAGTTCTTCTTCGCCCACCTGGGCATTGATCCGGGAGGAAAAGCCGAAGCCGCCGGGCAGTTTGAGTTCGATCCCTGCTTGCAGGCCATACACGCGGGCTACGGCTGCGTTTTGTACGGCCTGCACCCGGCTCAGCTCTCCGTCATAGAGGATGCTGTCCTGGCCGTTGAGCCTGAAGTCGCGGCGCACCAGGGCGTTGTTCAGCCAGGTGTAGTAGGCGGTAAAGTCCAGCCGGACCGATTCGCCAAACACCTTGGCAGCCGAAAGCTCGGCATTGTAGGCATATTCGGCCTGCAGACCGGGATTGGGCACTACGACCGCGCCGGGCTCTGAGTCGAACACCTTGCCGATGTCGTCCACGTTGGGTGCCCGGAATCCGGTGGACAGGTTGAGCTTGAGCTGCCAGCCACGGCCCGGGCTGAACACCCCGCCCAGGCTGCCGGTAAGGGCGCCCTGGTGAATGGAGGTTTCGGCTGTGGGGATGGGAAAGAAATCGATATTGCCCCGGAAATCGGCATTCAGCAGGAAGTGGTTGTACCGGGCTCCGGCCTGCAGCAGCCACCGCTGGGAAAACCGGTACTCCCAGGTGAGGTAGCCCGCATAGGAAGACCAGTTGGCCTGGGGGTAGCGAGAGGGGCCGCTGCTCCTTGCCCCGGTGCGGATGTCTTCATAGGAGCCGGAAGAGCGCACGTCATTGATCACCGCTTCCAGTCCGTAGTAGAATTGGGAGCGCGAATGGCCGGCCTTGGTGAAGTCCAGGTTGGCGGAAAAAGCACTGACCTGCTCGAGCCGGGTTCGTCGCTGCGGGTCGTTGAAGTCCCGGTCTATTCGACTTTCCTCCAAGCGCTGGTGGGCCAGCCGGATGCGCATCTGGTCGTCAGCCGCATTGGTATTGCTGTCCGTGGCTGCGCGGTCGTTCAGCACCCCCCCCGCGGGCCCTTTACTCCATCCCGCCCTCTGGGGCGCCGCGTCCC
>JAJDFU010000289.1 GCA_020528935.1 Saprospiraceae bacterium
CTTTTGGGTGGGCCTGCAATGCCCTCCTTGGAGCCGGCCCTTCGGGCTTTCTTTTATGTGGAAAGCCGTGGACCTCACGCACCTGGGATGGATTGGTATCGAGAGTGGGATTACCTGGCGGTGATCCCTTTTGGGTGGGCCTGCAATGCCCTCCTTGGAGCCGGCCCTTCGGGCTTTCTTTTTTTATGCCTTCCCTCCGGCCTCAAGCGAGCTTGGTCCGGAGGGAGGGCATAAAAAAAGGCCGCCTGTCGGCGGCCGGCTCCAAGGGGGCGTTGCGGAGGAGGAGGGATTCGAACCCCCGGTACCGTCGCCAGTACACCGCATTTCGAGTGCGGCCCATTCGACCACTCTGGCACTCCTCCTAGGGTCTATTTTTTTCTTTTTCATTTGGATTTGAATGCTGATGAAGCAAAGCTTCGTCAGGGCTGACGCTCCTCCAGTTGCAACCGGAACTCAGGTTTGGATTTAGAGGTTTGCAAATATGCAGTTTTGGGGATGTTTTTCCCAAGCAAGCCTTCGATTTCGAGGCGAAAGCCAAGAAATCAACCCGGTACCTTGAGGCGGATAAAAAGGAAAAGGCGAAGCGATCCCGGCAGGATTCGAACCTGCGGCCTGCTGATTAGAAGTCAGCTGCTCTATCCAGCTGAGCTACGGGACCAATTCGTATTCAAAGAACATCTATCAGGCGTTCCTCCGCTCTGAACACCTTGGATAACCGTTCGAGTCGCTGTAATGCACCCTCATCGCAGCTTCCAGAATGGCCGTTTAGCCCTTAGTCCGCTGAACGGTGGAATGCGATCCAGCTCTAACGCTGCAAAAATAGACTATTTCCAGAGTTGAGGCAAGAAACCGAAGGGTAGGGCCCGGGCTTCATTACGGCGGTATTCCGCTTTGTGGGATGGGGGGATACTTTTCATGCTGAAAATCAGCATCTGGAATAACGAATGTCAATATAGATGGTGTCCGGCTTGAATATCTTTTTCCCGCACAAACCATTCCTGTTCATTATGACGATACCTGCCAAACCCGTATATCTCTTCGGCGCCGGTAAAGCCGAAGGCAAGGCCGAGATGAAAGAACTCCTGGGTGGAAAAGGGGCCAACCTGGCCGAAATGAATCGCATCGGCCTCCCGGTACCGCCGGGCTTCACCATCACAACCGAAGTCTGCAACTATTATACCCAACACGGGCGAGAGGCCACCTTCGAGGCCATCCGGACGGCCGTGGAGGAAGGCGTTCGGCACATGGAATCAGTGATGGGCCTGCAATTTGGCGATCCGGCCAATCCGCTCCTGCTTTCCGTGCGATCCGGCGCGCGGGTGTCCATGCCCGGCATGATGGATACCGTACTGAATATCGGCATCCATCCGTCCGTGGTAGAGGGGATCATCCGGAAATGGGGCGATGAACGTTTTGCCTGGGACTCCTACCGCCGCTTCGTTCAAATGTACGGCGATGTAGTGATGGGCCTCAAGCCGGGCTCCGACAAGGAAGAGGATCCCTTCGAACAGGTCATTCAGCAGGTGAAAGCCGAACGGGGGGTGAGCCAGGACATTCAACTCACGGCAGAGGATTTCCAAACCCTGGTTCAACGCTTTGAGCAACTCATCCGCGACAAAGTGGGCAAACCCCTGCCTACAGACCCCTGGGAGCAGTTGTGGGGGGCGGTGTTCGCCGTGTTTGAAAGCTGGAACAACAACCGGGCCCGGGTGTACCGCCAGCTCAATCACATTCCCGAAGACTGGGGCACGGCCGTCAACGTACAGGCCATGGTGTACGGCAACCTCGGCGATCAGAGTGCGACCGGCGTGGCCTTCACCCGGGATGCGGCCACAGGGGAGGACCTGTTCAACGGAGAGTTCCTCATCAACGCCCAGGGCGAGGACGTGGTCGCCGGCGTTCGCACACCCCAGCAGATCAGCCTCACCGGCTCCCGCCGCTGGGCGCAGCTCACCGGGGTGCCGGAAGAGGACCGCCGGGCCAACTACCCCTCGCTGGAAGAGCTCATGCCGGAGGTGTACGAAAAGCTGCTTGAGTACGAAACCCGCCTGGAGGACCACTACCGCGACATGCAGGACATCGAGTTCACCATCCAGGAAGGTACCCTCTGGATCCTGCAAACCCGCAACGGGAAGCGCACGGGCCAGGCCATGGTGCGCATCGGCATGGAGATGCTGCAGCAGGGCATGATCGATGAAAAGACGGCCCTGCTGCGCATGGACCCCGAGCGCCTGGAAGACCTGCTGCACCCCGTTTTTGAGGACGCGGTGCTGAAGGGTATCGAGGTTCTGGCGCGGGGCCTGCCCGCTTCGCCCGGAGCCGCCACCGGACGGGTGGTATTTTTTGCAGATGATGCCGAGACCTGGGCCGCCGAGGGTATCCCCACCATTCTCGTGCGGCAGGAGACTTCGCCGGAAGACCTGCGCGGCATGAGCGTGGCCAAAGGCATTCTCACGGTGCGGGGCGGCATGACCTCTCATGCGGCCATCGTAGCCCGGGGCATGGGCAAGTGCTGCGTGGCCGGCGCGGAAAGCCTGAAGGTCAGCTACCAGGACCAAGCGCTGCAGGCCAACGGCATCCACCTCAAAAAAGGCGACTGGATCTCCATTAACGGCAATACCGGCGAGGTCTATCCGAGGCAGATCCAGACCCAGGATCCGCAGATCGACGACCATTTTGCCGCCCTCATGCACCTGGCCGACCGGCACGCGCGCATCGCGGTGCGCACCAATGCCGATACGCCGGAAGAGGCGGATATCGCCAAGCGCTTTGGGGCGCAGGGCATCGGCTTGTGCCGCACCGAGCACATGTTCTTTGGCGGTGACCGCATCACCGCCGTCCGGGAAATGATCCTCGCCAGCGACGAGGCCGGCCGGCGCCAAGCCCTGAATAAGCTCCTGCCCATGCAGCGCCAAGACTTCGAGGGCCTCTTCCGGGCCATGGACGGCAAGCCCGTGACCATTCGCCTGCTGGATCCGCCCCTGCACGAATTCCTGCCCCACGACACGCGCAGCCAGCAGGAGCTGGCAAAAGATATGCACATGAACCTGGAAGTCATTCAGGCGCTCATCGAGAACCTGGATGAGGTCAACCCCATGCTGGGCCATCGCGGCTGCCGCCTCGGCATCACCTTCCCGGAGATCACCGAAATGCAGACCCGGGCCATCATCGAAGCGGCCTTCACCGCCAAGCGGGAAGGTCTACACCCCCGACCGGAGATCATGGTGCCGCTCATCGGCCGGCAGCGGGAGTTCAGGCAGCAGGACGCCATCATCCGCGCTACGGCCGAGCAGATATTCGGAGAACGGGGTGACCGCATCGACTTCCAGGTGGGCACCATGATCGAGATCCCCCGGGCCGCCATCACCGCCGACCTCATCGCAGAATACGCCGAGTTCTTCTCCTTCGGCACCAACGACCTCACTCAGATGACCTTCGGGTTCTCCCGCGACGACATCGGCAAGTTTCTGCCCATCTACCTGGACCAGGGCATCATGGACTTTGATCCGTTCACACAGATCGATGAGAACGGTGTGGGGCGGCTGGTGCGCCATGCCGTCGAAAAAGGTCGCGAGACCCGGCCGGACATCAAGCTCGGCATCTGTGGCGAGCACGGCGGCAATCCCGCTTCCATCCACTTCTTCGAGCGCATCGGGCTGGACTACGTCAGCTGCTCGCCCTATCGCGTGCCCGTCGCCCGACTGGTAGCGGCGCAGTCGCGGCTCAGGCAGAAGGAGGGTTAGCCTGGTGGGAAAAACCTGGTTTTCGGGCTGCTGTCATCGACCCAAAACCCGGGAGTACTGAAACGCGGAATCCCGGAATCGTTTCCCCCCGATACGGGGCCGGAGCGTAGCACCGCTTCATTGGGGTTGCCTGGTCGAAGGTGTTGGAGCG
>JAJDFU010000440.1 GCA_020528935.1 Saprospiraceae bacterium
CCACGGGCGCCTGAAAAGGAATGTGCGGGGCGGAAAAGGTGCAGTACAGGAAGAAGGGCTCGTTTTGGTGCTTCTCCATAAAGGCCATGGCCTTGTCGCGAATGGCAAAAGTGAGGTATTGCTCTTCGCGAATCTCCTTGCCCATTTCGCGTATGGCCGCCTCGCCGTTGCGCCCGAAGTTCCACTGGTGCTGGGCGCTGAAGCTTTTGTGCTCGTAGTTGATGACGCCATTCCACATTTTCTTGGGCGTGTAGAGGCTGAAGGCGCCCTGGAAACCGTACTCATAATCAAAACCCCGCTTCAGAGGCAGGTGCCGTTGGGAAATGCCCAGGTGCCATTTGCCCACCAGTCCGGTGGCGTAACCGTACTTTTTCAGGATCTCCGCCAGGTTGATCTCGGAGGGCGGCACGCCCTGCTTGACGGCCTGCCATTCGGCCGGGTACTCCGGATCGGTTTCCACCACGAACTCGCCCGTATTTACCAGGTATTTGCCCGACAGATACTCGATCATATTGGTGGGATAGTGCTCCATGATCTGGGTCTCGAAGCCATAGCGGTTTTGCACCCGCCCGGTGATGAGTCCGGCCCGCGAAGGCGCACAGGTGGGAGCCGTCACATAGCCCTCTTCGAAAACGACGCCTTCAGCGCCAACCTGATCGATATGGGGGGTGTGAATGTGGGTGGCGCCATAGGCCGACACCTCGTACTTGCCCAGGTCGTCGCACAGCAGGATGACGATGTTGGGCGGCCGCTCGGCCCGTGCGGGGGCCGGCTCGGCAAGGAAGGCCTCCTTGGCGCGCAGTTTTTCCTTGTCCCATTTGATGCGCCATTTGGTCCGGGTAACGGAAAGGGGGTAGCAGGCGGCAAGTACACAGGCCAGGGCAAGCAGGAGGCTGAAGAGGCGAGCGGCAGACATACGTAAAGCGTTTTGCGGATTGAAAATAAAAAACCCCAATCATCAGGCGGTCTTTTGTACCCGATTTTCCCCGGAGATCCTAAGCCAAAGATGTATTTTGATCCAAACTCTAACAAATGACGCACGAGCTCACCTCCTGGAAAGCCTGGATCCTTTGCTGGGCAGGAGTGTTCCTTTTTTTACCCGGCATGGGCCAGCAATGGAAAGGAATCATCACGGACAACCAGGCCACTCTCGCACGGCTCCACACCCAACCCGCTGCCATAGCCGACATGCCCTGGAAGTGGGATGTGATGCCGCTGGGCGCCGACTTCATAGCCGTCAACAATGGGCTGTTCGAGTCGATGGCCAATATCTCCCAGGATGAGCCGCTTCGCTTCCTGTCCGACATCGACCGCTGGCTGCTGGGGGCCACCGTCCAGCTGCCTTCTTTTGGCCTCCGTATCGGGGAGCGCCACGGCATTGCCCTGCAACTGCGGATGAGAGCCTTCGGCGCCTCCGCTACTTCGGACAATAATCTCTTTGGCTTACTGGGCGAAGGAGGATTTGAGGATCCGCAACTTACGGGCACGGCCTTTCAGGATGAGTTCCTCACCGGCCTGGTCCACATTTGGGGCGAAATCGGGGCCACCTACGGGCTGCAGATCTACAACCGCAACGGCCATCGGTTGCAGGCTGGAATTACCCTGAAGCTGCTCAACGGTTTCGGGGCCGGCTTCATCAACCTAGAAAACGCCTCTTTTGTGGTCGACGAGGACAACCAGCTGTCGGAGGTGACCGGCACCTTACAGTTTATCTACAATTCCGACCTGGATGCCCTGCTCAACGAAGGAACGCTCCGGTTCTTTGCCCGGCCCAGTGTAGGGGCCGATATCGGTTTCGAATACGTCAATCCGAAGCCCAACGGAGAAGGCCCATACCGCTTCAAGCTGGGCCTGGCCATCATGGACTGGGGGAAACTGAGGTACAGCCCATCTCGAAACAGCGGCGAGTATGCTGCCAATTTTCAGGACATTGACTTCAATGCGTTTGAAAATGCAGAGACCCTGGAGGAGCTCGCCGATGAGGTGGGCAGAGTGCTCGACGAACTGGATATCACCCGCGACCGGTTCAGCATACAGTTGCCCACTAAGCTGGGCATACAGGCCGACTACCACATTGCCAGGATCTACTACCTCAACTTTTCCGCATACATCGCGCTTACCAGTGGAAGGCGAGACATCACTTCCACACCCAACTTCTCGGCTTACCTGCTGACGCCCCGCATGGAAAAGCGTACGTGGAGCCTGGAGTTGCCGCTGTACTACCACGAGCTCGGAGGTTTCGCCGCCGGCCTGAGCGGCCGGATCGGGCCGGTTTTCCTGGGCGTGCCGAACTTGTTCACGGCTGCCGCCGGTAATTTTGACGACTTCAATGCCTTTCTCGGTTTCCGCTTCGGCGGCCGGTATAAAGCCCCTCAGGAAAACCCCTTTAATTCCCGATAATCCAGTCATCGGATGACTGTTGTATCTTTAAACGGCTATTTGCCGATGTTATGCACCGGAATCTATGATCTAATCCTGCAGGAGAAGCGTAGCATCGGGCTGTTGGCTGTCCGCTTTAGGCTTACCACATCTGGCATTCCACATTGCCCGTTGACTTCAGGCCGGCTCTTTTTTTGAAAGAACATAAACTAAAACACCACTACCCTTGCATCGAGATCTATTTACCCGAGTCACCGTACTGCTGTTGGTAGCCCTGGTTACCTTTGCTTTCTTTGCCATGATCCGCGGCTTTTTCATGGCCATCGTTATGGCGGCCATTTTCTCCGGCCTGCTCTATCCGATCTACCGCCGTTTTGTCCGCTGGTTCAGCGGGCGACAGACCGTGGCCAGCCTGATCACGGTGCTGCTTTTTATCCTGATCGTCCTCATTCCGCTGGGCGGCTTCATCGCCATTTTGGTGGAGCAGGCCCTGAATGCCAGCAAGACCATTGGGCCCATGGCCCAGGAATCCTTTATCCAAAAGGACACCTACATCGACTGGCTGGAGTCCATCCCGGTCATACACGAAATCTTCCCCGACCGGAAAGAACTCGTGAGCCGCATCCAAACGGCCATTGAAGGCATTGGCTCTTTTGTAGCCAACGGCCTGTCTTCCATCACTACCGGCACCCTGCAGTTTTTCTTCCTGTCCTTCATTTTCCTGTTCACCATGTTCTATTTTCTCATCAACGGCAAATCCTATCTGGAGACCGCCCTGTATTACCTGCCCCTGCGCGATGAGGAAGAAAAGCTGCTGCTGGAAAAATTCACCAAGGTGACGGCCGCCACGCTAAAAGGCACCTTCATCATCGGCTCCATACAGGGCGGGCTGGCCGCTGTGGCCATGTATATCGCAGGCATCCCCAATACCCTGTTTTGGGGGGTGTTGATGGCCGTATTATCGATCATCCCGGCCCTGGGCCCGGCCCTGGTGTGGGGGCCGGCCAGCATCTACCTGCTCCTGCAGGGCGACACTGCTGCCGGCATCGGCCTGGCCCTCTTCGGCGGCATCGTAGTGGGCAATATTGACAACCTCATCCGGCCCCGCCTGGTGGGCAAGCAGGCCCAGCTGCCCGACCTGATGATCTTCTTCGGCACTCTGGGCGGCCTGGCCGTCTTCGGCATGGCGGGCATCATCATCGGGCCCATCCTGGCCGCGCTCTTCATGACCATGTGGGAGATCTACGGCGAGACCTTCAAGGATTCCCTGCACCAGGTGACTATTTTCACCGATGCAAAGGGGGAATTGGAAGTGAGAGATGCGGATGAAGAGAAGCCGCAAGGCGATACCGAACCCCCGGCATCCTGAACCTGCGCTTCGAGCCAAAGCCGCTTTCCTCCTACAGGATCACGTGCAACCCCAGGCCGATCCCGTTGCCGCGCCGGATGGCAGATCGAAGGATTAAAGATCAGCAATGGGCAATCTTGGGCAATCTTGGGAAACGGGCTTGACTC
>JAJDFU010000182.1 GCA_020528935.1 Saprospiraceae bacterium
ATTCGGCCTGCTTGCGCTGCAGTTCTTCCGAAAGCCCGGCATCGGACGCCCGGTCCCGGGCAATGACCGCCGGAATGCGTTTGCTGATGTATTTGCTCAGCTGACTGAACGGCATTTCTTCCTCGACCAGCGGGAAAGATTCACCCATGATATCTCCTACGGGAAGATCGTCCAGTTTTTCGGGATGCTCCAGCAAGTGCGCCAGCACGGTGCTTTCCGTAATGGAGCCCACCACCTGGTTCCCGTCCAATACCGGCAGCTGAGAGATCTCGTGCCCCTTCATCAACTCGAAGGCCTTGGCGACAGAGTCCGCTTGTTGTACGGCGATGAAGCCCATGCCGTTCTTGTGGCGGATGAGGTCGGCCACGCGCATTTCCTTGTCGAGGAAGCCGCGCTCGCGCATCCAGTCGTCGTTGAAGATCTTGCCCACGTAGCGGCTGCCGTGATCGTGAATGACGACCACCACCACGTCTTCGGGCGTGAGCCGGTCCTTGAGCTGGACCAGCCCGGCCACAGCCGAACCGGCGGAGTAGCCCAGTAAAATGCCCTCTTCCCGCGCAAGCCGGCGCGCCATGATGGCGCCGTCCTTGTCGGTGACCTTTTCGAAATAATCGATGACGTCGAAGTCCACGTTTTTGGGGAGGATGTCCTCGCCTATACCCTCGGTGATATAGGGATAGATCTCCTTGCGGTCGAACTCCCCGGTCTCGTGGTATTTTTTAAATACGGAGCCGTAGGTGTCGATGCCCCAGATCTTTATATCGGGGTTTTTCTCCTTGAGATAGCGGCCGGTGCCGCTGATCGTACCGCCGGTGCCTACGCCCACCACCATATGCGTGATCTTGCCCTGGGTCTGTTCCCAGATCTCGGGCCCGGTGCTCTCGTAGTGGGCCTGGCGGTTGGAGAGGTTGTCGTACTGGTTGCACCAGAAGGAGTTGGGAATCTCCTTGCTCAGGCGCTCGGCCACGGAATAGTAGGAGCGGGGATCGTCCGGTTCTACATTGGTGGGGCACACAATGACCTCGGCACCAAACGCTTTGAGCAGGTCAATTTTTTCCTTGGACTGTTTATCCGTTGTGGTGAAGATGCAGCTGTAGCCTTTCACGGCGGCACTGATGGCCAGTCCCATGCCGGTATTGCCCGACGTGCATTCAATGATGGTGCCGCCGGGTTTGAGCTTGCCCTCTGCTTCGGCATCCTGCACCATTTTCAGGGCCATGCGGTCCTTGATGGAATGGCCGGGATTGAAGGTTTCTACTTTCATCAACACGAGGGCCGGCACCTCCTCCACTACCCGGTGCAGTTGCACCAGGGGGGTGTTGCCTATGGTTTCCAGTATCGTCTTATGGTAATGCATAGCGGCTTGGTAAAGGGCTGATAATTGACTGGCCTTACGCAAAGCAAGAACTGGCCGGAAGCCAATGTGCCATGTTGAATGCGCAATGGCCAACAGCCTGATATTGCCCTTCTCCTGTACAATTGAAACAGGAAATCTTGTGCGCAATACCGATTACTAACACAAAGGTAGGAGAATTTGTGCGATGCTGCTTCTTTGTGGTATGCTCCTATCGCAAGGACTTCACATGCACGAAAAAGCGCGCATTGATGGCCCCCAGCGCCCTTGCCGCCGTGGGCGACAACACCACCTCTACGCCCTCATCGTACAGCGTATCCGGGATGCGGCACAACACCTTGACGTAGACCTTAAGGCCATTCATGGGGTTTTTTACCTCAATGATGGATTGCAGGGGGGCCGTATCGTGCATGGCAAAAAAGTCTTCGCTGTCCCGGCTGGTCTTTTGCCAGCAGGCTGCTCCTTTCGTGAGGACGGCATCCTTGCCTTGCTCCAGCTGGCGAAGGAAGCGCTGCGCCATCCGGGCATTGGCTGCGGCATACGGATTGGTATGCAGGCCGCTGCGCATATCCGGCGGGATGCCTTTGATGTTCATCCAGCCGATGTGAATGCGTTGGCCGGGCTTGAGCTCCTCGTGGGATTGCAGGCCGGCCCGCGCCAACAGGGTATCCATGGGCAGTTCAAAATAGCGCTTGGAGAGGCGATACATCGTATCTCCCTTGCGAACCAGATAATACACCGGTGCATGCGTAAGCGGGCTGATCTCCGGAGCCCGGAATCGCAGGATGGCGCGGTTGGGCAGGGGAATGCGCACCGGATCGCCCCTGGAAATGGAGCGGGCCTGCAGTTGGGGGTTAAAGGCATACAATTCCTGCACGCTCAGACCGTAAAATCTGGCCAGAGAGTAGAGGGTTTGCCCATCGGCGAGCTGGTGATCGAAGTACTTGCCGCCGTACGGCCCTACGGATAGCAAAATGGTATCTTTAGGCGTGAGATAGGTCAGGCTGTCGCCGGTCTGGGCATCCGTCAAAACCGCAAAATGCCATACAATAGCAGCGAAAGCCACCGGAAGTGTTCTCATAGTGTTTCTCAGGCTTAGCAAAACAAAAATATGAAATCACTGGGTATCATACCGGCCCGATTTGCTTCTTCCCGCTGGCCGGGTAAGCTATTGCAGGATCTGGCCGGCAAAAGCATCCTGCAGCGCACCTGGGAGCAGGCGCAAAAGGCCGGCTTGTTGGAGGAGGTGCTGGTCGCCACGGATGATGAACGCGTGCGCGAGCACGCCGTGCAGTTCGGTGCCCGCGTCGTGCGCACCGCTCCCACGCATCGCAGTGGTACCGATCGCTGTGCCGAAGCGATGGAGCAGCTGGACGTTCAGCCGGATGCCGTGCTGAATATCCAGGCCGACGAACCCTTCCTGGAGCCCGGGTATATCGATCAGGTGCTGGGCATGCTGAAAGCGGGGGCCGAAATAGCCACAGTGGCTCACCCCATTGCGGAGGAAGAAGAACTGCATGCTCCTTCTGCCGTAAAGGTGGTGCTCGACCGGGCGGGTCAAGCCCTTTATTTCAGCCGAAGTCCGGTGCCGCATCTTCGCGATGTGCCTTCGGGCGAATGGTTGCAGCACCATCGCTTTTACCGCCATATCGGATTGTACGGATTCCAGGCGAGTGTACTGCGGCGGATCACCCGCTTTTTGCCCGGCCAACTGGAATCCTGCGAGAAGCTGGAGCAGCTGCGCTGGATGGAGGGGGGGCTTTCCATACAGGTCGGCCTGGTGAAAGGAATGTCCCTGGGTATGGATACCCCCGCCGATCTCGAACGCGCAAAACAATGGCTGGCCTCCGGGAGTTCTACCTCCATATGAACTTTTGCAGCCATTGCGGGTCCGATCAACTGGAGGAGCGCATTCCCGATGGGGATGACCGGCTGCGCATCGTGTGCAGAAACTGCCATACCGTCCACTACAGCAATCCCAAGATCGTGGCCGGCTGCCTGCCCATCTGGGAGGATCAGGTGCTGCTGTGCCGCCGTTCGATCCCGCCCAGAAAGGGGTACTGGAATATTCCGAGCGGCTATCTGGAACACGCGGAAACCGTAGAAGAAGGCGCCCTGCGCGAAGTCTGGGAAGAGGCCCGGGCTCGCGTGGAGATCCTGCAACTCCACGCCATTTTCAGCATCCCCCACATCGGGCAGGTGTACCTCCATTTCCTGGCTCAACTGACGGAGCCCGACTTCTCTCCCGGGCCGGAGAGCCTCGAGGTGCAGCTCTTTCGCGAAGCGGAGATCCCCTGGGATCAACTCGCCTTTTCCTCCTCGCGCTTTTCCCTGAAGCACTACTGGAACGACCGCCGTGCAGGCCTTCGACAAGTACATCTGGGCGGTACGCAGTACGACCTCCTGGGCAACCCCATCCGCTAAGCGAGAACCAGATGGTTTAATATCCGGAATCTTTGTCGCTCCGGGCCGGAGATTGGAGTATGAAATAGTATCTTGGCCACCCACATTCTCCCTGAAAAACCTGCATTCGCCTATGC
>JAJDFU010000078.1 GCA_020528935.1 Saprospiraceae bacterium
ACCGAAACCATTACCGTATGCGTGCCATCAAGCGGATCATCCTTCCTACCGACTTGTCGGATACCTCCCAGAATGCCTTTCGGTATGCACTCAGGCTGGCTGATAGAACCGAAGCTGCCATCGAGTTGATCCACGTCATTTTCCCGGAGTATGCCGGCCTGGACCTTCCGGTGATCTCGGCAGAGGGAACCCAGAGCCACATCAGTGCGGCCCGGGCGGCCATGCAGGCGTTTGTGGAATACGGCCTGGCACAGGTACAACTGGTGCACAACCTCGAACACATACCCGATATCCATCCCGATGTAGAAGTAGGCAGTCCTTCGGCGGTCATTGCCCGCCTGGCGGAGCGAGATGAGGCCAGCCTGATCGTTATGGGCACCAAAGGGGAGCACGGACTGCTGGAGAAGACCTTCGGCAGCGTGACCACGGAGGTGCTTCGCCGCTCCCGGGTTCCGGTGCTGGTCGTACCGGAAGACGCGGCCTTTACACAGATCCGGCAGGTAGCCTACGCCAGCGAGCTCAAAGAGGAGGATGCCTGGCACATCTGGGGCGCCATGAAACTGCTGGAGGAGTTCGAACCGCAATGGCATTTGGTGCACATTCAGACGCCGGAGAGCAAAACGCCCACCGAGACCCTGCAGGAACTGACTAACCTGATGAAAGGCGAGCTCAAAATTCATCAATTGGGTTCGACCAGTGTTCTGGAAGGGCTGGAGGATTTTGCCCAAAATTTTGACGTGGATCTTCTGGTGATGCTGAGCCGCCACGAAAGCATCTGGAGGCGTTTGTTCTATCGAAGCAAGACGCGTCAGATGGCTTATCAGACCCAGGTGCCCTTGCTGGTCGTTCACGAAGTGAAATCATGAGCCATGGACGCCAGGAACAGACCATCTGCTTCTTTTCGGCCGGTGCTTCCGGCGGATGAGGCGCAGAGGCTCCAAAACCAGACTATGGACATCCTGTATCACCCCATTGTACTGGAGCACAAAACCGGCCTGCATCCCGAGAGCCCCAAGCGGCTGGCCGGGCTGCAGGATATTCCCGAGGGCGTGCTCTTTGACGGGGAGCCGTACCTGGAGCTGGTGCACCCCAGGTCCTACATCGAAAAAGTCAAACAGGCTTGCCGCTTCAGCGGTCACGTGGATATGGAGACGGTCGCTTCGCCCCGCTCCTACGAGGCTGCCTGCTACGCTGTCGGGGCCACCATCGAAGCGGCCGAGCGGGGCGCCTTCGCGCTGGTGCGACCGCCCGGCCATCACGCCTACCCCAATCGCTCGCACGGCTTTTGCCTGTTCAACAACGTGGCCATTGCCGCGCGCTATCTGCAACAGCAGGGGAAACGCGTACTCATCTTCGACTTCGACGGACACCTGGGCGATGGCACCTCCCACATCTTCTACGAGGATGACGAGATCATGTACTGGAGCATGCACCAGTACCCGGCCTTCCCCGGGCACGGCTTTGTGGATGAGATCGGTGAAGGCAAAGGCAAGGGGTTCAACCTGAGCATCCCCCTGCCTCCCGGCACGGCCGATGACGTTTTTCTGGAAGCTTACGAACACCTTCTGCCCGTAGCCCGGGCTTTCCAGCCCGATGTGCTGGCCATTTCGGCGGGCTTTGATGCGCACCAGTACGACCTGCTGCTCGACCTCAAGCTTTCCGTAAATGCGTTTTACCGGATCGGCCTGTCCCTGCGCGAGCACTTTCCCAATCGCTTTGCCACCCTGGAAGGCGGCTACAACGTGGAGGAAATGCGCAAGTGCTTCTGGGCCTTCATGGACGGCATCAACGGCCGCCCCCTGTCGGTACAGGAAGAGCCCACCCAAACGGGCCTGCGCAGCTGGGAAACCTACGAGATCAACCTGTACGCCGCTATGGCCAAGTTGAGGCCATACTGGGATGTTTGACTTCGTTCAACTTCCGCTGTTTTTCTATCGTTAGAATGGCGACTTTTGCCCCGGCCCGGAGCAGGCAGCAGCACAAAGCTGCTTTGGCCCGGCCATTCTGATAGGTTTACGGTATCTCAATCCCATGTGGAGTAGGCGATCTTTCCTCTCTGGCCTTTTTCTTCTGTCCGCCGCGCTGATCGCACGGGCACAGGCGCCCTATCAGCCGGCCGATGGGCTGCAGAGCGTGCGGGTAGGCCGCATCGAACAGTCTATTCGGCTTGACGGCCGGCTCGAGGAAGCCGTTTGGCAGCGCCTCGTTCCTGCCCGGAAGTTCTGGCAGCAGTATCCTGCCGATTCCATTCAAAACCCCGTGCAAACCGAAGTGTATTTCCTCTTCGACGACGAGCACCTCTACATCGGAGCGCGCTGCTATTCCACCGGCTCGGACTATGTGATCCCCTCCCTCCGGCGCGACTACAATGCCTCGGGCAGCGACAATATTACCTTTCTCCTGGATACCTATGCCGATCAGACCAACGCCATGGCCTTTGGTATCAATCCGTACGGCGTGCGCCGGGAGGCTCTGGTCGCCAATGGAGGCGACGACTGGGATTCTTCCTGGGACAACAAGTGGAAGGGCGAGGCCAGTATTCACGACGGCTACTGGGAGTGCGAGCTGGCCATCCCCTTCAGTACCCTGCGCTTTAAAAAAGGACTGGACGTGTGGAATTTCCAGAGCTATCGCTTTGATATGCAGACCAACACGGTCTCGTCCTGGCAGCCCATTCCCACCAATCAGAATATTGCCAACCTGGCCTATGTAGGTAAAATGCTCTTTGAAGAAGCCCCAAAGAGCAAAGGCGGCAAAGTGGCCCTTATTCCCTACGTAGCCGGCGACTACAGCCAGGATATGGAAGAGGGATCAGCGCCGGACTGGGGCGGTAGTGTGGGAGGGGATGCCAAGATCGCCATCACCCCCAGCCTCAACCTGGACCTGACCGTGAACCCGGACTTTTCGCAGGTAGAAGTGGACGAGCAGGTGATCAACCTGGACCGCTTCGAGATCTTCTTTCCGGAGCGCCGGCAGTTTTTTATCGAAAATGCCGACTTGTTCAGCCAGTTCGGCTTCTTCAACAGCAATCCCTTCTTCTCGCGCCGCATTGGGATCGGTCGGGATACCGCCACGGGGCAGATCGTCAATAATCCCATCTACTACGGGGCTCGCCTGAGCGGAAAGATCGATAAGAACTGGCGCATCGGTCTGCTCAACATGCAGACGGCCAAAGATGAGGCCAACGGCCGGCCGGGCTACAACTACAGCGTGCTCACTACCCAGCACAAGGTGTTTGGCCGCTCCAACATCGGGGCCATCTTTGTGAATAAGCAGGCCGTCAATTACGATCCCGAAACGGCCGGCGACTTCACGCGTTTCAACCGCGTACTCGGGCTGGATTACAACCTCAATACCCTGGATAATACCTGGACCGGCAAGGCCTACGTGCAGCGCTCGTTTTCCGAAACCAATCAGCCGCAGCCCTGGTCGCACGGTGCGTTTCTGGAATACCGGGTGCGCAAGATCTCCGCCAGCTGGGAGCATCAGTGGATCGGCGAAGGCTTCGATGCCGAGACGGGTTTCGTGCCGCGCACCAACTTCGGCAGCTTCAGTGCTCGCTTCCAGTACTTCATGTATCCGGACGACGGCCTCATCGCCCAGCACGGACCCGGCATCCGAAGCGAACAGCTGTGGACACCCGGCGTCGGGCTCACCGACCGGTCTACCGAGGTCTTCTGGGATTTCAACTGGCGAGCCGATGGCGGGGCCTTTGCCTCGCTGCAGAACGATTACATCTACCTGCTGGAGCCCTTCGACCCCACCCGAACCGGTGCCGCAGAACTGCCGGCCGATACCGGCTACACCTTCACCTCCCTGCAACTCTTCATCCGAAATCCGCCCAAAAAGAAGTTTCACCTTCGGTTTTCTACCAACCTGGGCCAGTACTTCAACGGCTGGCGCTACGGAGCGACCTTCTCCCTCACCTGGCGGTACCAGCCCCTGGGCTTCATCACCCTGGATACGCGCTACCAGTATATCGATCTGCCCGACCCCTTCGCCCAGGCCGGTCTGTTCCTCATCGGCCCGCGCATCGATTTTACGTTTACCAAGAATATCTTCTTCACCACCTTTATCCAGTACAACAGCCAGGCCGAGAACGTGAATATTAACGCCCGTTTCCAATGGCGCTATGCGCCGGTCAGCGATTTTTTCCTCGTGTATACCGACAATTATACCACTGGCTTCGACGTGCGCAACCGCGCCATCGTAGCCAAGCTGACGTATTGGCTGAACCTGTAGAACCGGAGAAAGGGTAGAACCGAATAACAGCGGATTGATGGTTGTAGAAGGTCCTTTCTGCCTTCAGCGGTCCTTCAATCTTCCGTTTCCACCGGCTTGACTTCCAGAAACAGCTCGTCCAGTTGGTCTTCGGCCACGGAGGCCGGAGCGTCAATCATGACGTCGCGCCCCTGGTTGTTTTTGGGGAAAGCAATAAAGTCGCGGATGGAGGTTTGCCCGCGCATGACGGCGCAAAGGCGATCGAAGCCGAAGGCAATACCGCCGTGTGGCGGCGCGCCGTACTCGAAGGCCCCCATGAGAAAGCCGAATTGGGACTCGGCCTCTTCGGGCGTGAAGCCCAGCAACTTGAAGTTGCGCTCCTGAAGGCTGCGGTCGTGGATACGGATGGAGCCGCCGCCGATCTCACAGCCGTTGATCACCAGGTCGTAGGCATCGGCGCGAAGGCTTTTCAGGGCGGCGTGGTCGCCGGTCAGCATGCGGTCCACGTCCTCCGATTTGGGCGAGGTAAAGGGGTGGTGCATGGCGAAGAAGCGCTGAGTGTCGTGATCCCATTCGAGGAGCGGGAAGTCCACCACCCAGAGCGGCTTGAAGATCTTCGGATCGCGCAGGCCCAGGCGGCTGCCCATCTCCAGGCGCAGCTCGTTGAGCTGCTTGCGGGTGGCCTCGGCCTCGCCGGCCAGGATGAGCAGCAGGTCGCCGGGCTTGGCACCCATGGCCCCGGCCCAGGCGCGGAGATCGTCGGGGCCAAAAAACTTATCGACAGAGGATTTGAAGCTGCCGTCCTCATTGCACTTGACGTACACCAGCCCCCGGGCACCGATCTGCGGGCGCTTCACCCAGTCGGTGAGCTGATCGAGCTGCTTGCGGGTGTAGCCGGCCTGGCCGGGGGCGCAGATACCCACCACCAGCTCGGCCGAATCAAACACCTTGAAGCCCTTGCCTTGGGCGTGCTCGTTGAGCTCGACGAACTCCATGCCAAAACGGGTGTCGGGCTTGTCAGAGCCGTAGCGCTTCATGGCCTCGTCGTAGGTCATGCGCGGAAATTCGGGCAACTCAACCTCCAAAAGAGAACGGAACAGATGGCGCGTCAGCCCTTCAAAGGTGGCCAGTACCTCGTCCTGGGTGACGAAGGCCATCTCGCAGTCGATCTGGGTGAATTCGGGCTGGCGGTCGGCGCGCAGGTCCTCGTCGCGAAAGCATTTTACGATCTGAAAATAGCGATCCATGCCGGACACCATGAGGATCTGCTTGAAGGTCTGGGGCGATTGCGGCAGGGCGTAAAACTGCCCGGGGTGCATGCGGCTGGGCACCACAAAATCGCGCGCGCCCTCCGGGGTTGTTTTGATGAGAAAGGGCGTTTCGATGTGGGCAAAATCGTGTTCGGCGAGGTAGTTGCGGGTTGCTAGTGCGACGCGGCTGCGGAAGAGCGGATTCTCCTGAACCGGCTACCGGCGCAGGTCGAGGTAGCGATATTTCATCCGCAGGTCGTCGCCTCCGTCGGTATTTTCCTCAATGGTAAAGGGCGGCACCTTGGAGGGGTTGAGCACATCCAGTTGGGTCACTTCCACCTCCACATCGCCGGTGGGGCGGTTGGGGTTTTTATTGGTGCGTTCGCGCACGGTACCGGTAGCCCGGATCACCCACTCGCGGCCCAGCTTGCGGGCGCGCTCGCAGAGTTCCGGCTGGGCGTCCATGTCGAAAACCAACTGGGTAATGCCGTAGCGATCGCGCAGGTCGATAAAGGTGAGGCCGCCGAGATCGCGGCTGATCTGTACCCAACCGCTGAGGGTGACTTCCCGGCCTTCGTGCTGGAGGCGCAGCTCTCCGCAAGTGTGTGTCCGATACATGCGTTTTCGTTTTGAGGCGACAAAAATAAGGGAAAATGCACGGGCCGAAGGGGCACACGACGGCTTTATGCCTGCACGCGCAAAAAAAGCTGCAGCTCGCCTTATGGACGGAAGTCCACGCGGGTCGTGCGCTGCGGATCTACGAAAACGCGCACATCATAGCGATCCTGAAAGCAGTTTGGCGAGAAGGGATCGTAGCAATACACCCAAAGCAGCAGGCGGTAGCTGCCCGGGGCCAAAAAGGTATACACTACGCGCTGGTTGGGACCGGAATTGAGGGCATATACTCCAAACCCGATCAGATCGATATCGTAAAACTGGTTGGGCGACCAGTAGCCGTCGGGGTTCACGACGATCTCCACCGCACCCCGATTGAAGTTGGTCCCCTGCCCGCCGAAGTAGGAGTAAACGTCTACAATGGGCGGGGCATAACAGCAATCGTTGTAGCAACTGTGCAGCGAAAGGGCTAACGCCAGGAGGAGGAAACTTCTGAAAATCCGATTCATGGCCTAATCGTTGTCGCGTTGGAAGAGAAAGGCCTGCAAGCCGAGACGCAGGCCGAACCGGGAGGTGAGGTCTTCTTCTCCCTCGCGCTGTGTCCCTTCGTAAAAGACATAGCCTTCCAGGGCGACCGAACGAGAGAGGAAAAAGTTGACCCCGGGGCCGACATCGAATTCCACCAGACCGCGTATGGTGGGGTTTTCTGCATCCGGATCGATCTCCTGCAGCAGGTCTTCATCCAGCTTCAGGCGATCAATGCCTCCGCCGATCGAGCCGTTTACGAAAAAGCGCCATTTGCTTTCGCTGGGTACGTAATAGCGCACGAAGGGCTTGAGCGCAAAACGGAAGCGGGAGTAATAAGCTTCAACGGAAATGAAGGAAAAATCCAGAAAGGCACCTACTGCAAAATTGTCGAGCACAAAATAGCCGTAATCCGGGCTGAGGGAAAACTCGAAGCGGTCGGAGCCCTCGCGGAACACTCCGGCCAGGGTGCCTTGCCCGCCCACCATTTGAGAGCCTTGCAGGGTCTGTGCCTCCAGGGCCATGGAAGAGGCGAGAAGCAACATACCGCTGAATAACAGATTGCGCAGCATAGGGTCAGATATTTAGGGTTTCGGTCAGAAAGATAGGCCTTTCTAATAAATAAAAAGAAGATGGCTTCCAATCAAACGGCCCGGCTGAAAACCTGCCCTTGCGGCCGTCCGGCCCAGTAGTGGGCATCCAGTGCCAGGGCGATGTTGCGCACAAAGGGTTTGCCGCGTTCCGTGACCCGCAAGCCTGAGGGCTCCGGCTCTACCAGACCGTCCGGCACGAGTTCTTCCAATTGCCCTTCCGGCAGGGATCATCCCCGCCGTTGATTTTTATCACTCCCGGGCCCGGCTCCGTTTCTTGCCTCAAACCGCTATTTTTACGGGAAACGCGTTCCGGTATGGCTCTCATCCTTCCCGTCAACGGCATTCGACCTCAGTTCGGGGCCCATTGTTTCCTGGCCGACAACGCCACGGTGGTGGGCGATGTGGTCATGGGCGACGAATGCAGCATCTGGTTTCAGGCCGTGGTGCGGGGCGATGTGCACCGCATCCGGATGGGCAACAAAGTGAACGTGCAGGACGGGGCCGTGATCCACTGCACCTATCAGAAAGCGCCGACGGACATCGGCAACAAAGTGAGCATCGGGCACCGGGCCATCGTGCATGGCTGCACCCTGCACGACCATGTGCTGGTGGGCATGGGCGCCATTGTGATGGATCATGCGGTGGTGGAGGAAAATGTGCTCATCGCCGCCGGAGCGGTGGTGCTCGAGAACAGCCGGCTGGAGAGCGGCCACGTCTACGCCGGCGTGCCCGCCAAAAAAGTGAAGGCGCTCAGCCCGGAGCAATTTGCGCAATCCATCGAACGCATCGCGAATAATTACGTGATGTATGCGGGATGGTTTCAGCAATAGGCCGGGTGGCCGTGCGGTAGGTGAGATGCCAACATCCCGGAAACCAGGCCCCGCCGGATTGCCGGAATCGGCAGCCGGGGCGTATCAAACCTCAATGCCGGCCTGCGCAGGCTCGGGGATTGAGCGAGGAATTAAATGCCCGGATCGTTCTGCCTTGAAACCATTTGGGCGCTATTTCATTACATCGGCATTGCTGATTTTTTTCGGACCGCATTGTTTATCAAGCTCCAGGACCTATGGCCTTACTTTCCTTTCTGGACCGGGAACACACGATTGCCCGGCCCGGCTTCAACCGCTGGCTGGTGCCGCCGGCAGCCCTTTCCATTCACCTCTCCATCGGTCAGATCTACGCCTACAGCGTATTCAACAAGCCCATGACCCGCATCATCGGGATCACCGAATCGGCACCGGACGACTGGGCGCTTACCACCCTGGGCTGGATCTTTTCGCTGGCCTTGTTTACCCTGGGGGCTTCGGCGGCCGTTTTTGGCAAATGGCTGGAGCGGGTCGGCCCGCGCAAGGCGATGTTTGCTTCGGCGGTTTGCTTTTCCGGGGGCTTCCTCATCGCGGCTTTAGGCGTTTACCTGCACCAGATCTGGCTCATCTATCTGGGCCACGGAGTCATCGGGGGGATCGGCCTGGGCCTGGGGTACATTTCGCCCGTATCCACCCTGATCAAGTGGTTTCCGGACCGGCCGGGCATGGCCACCGGTATGGCCATCATGGGCTTCGGCGGCGGTGCCATGATCGCCTCGCCGCTCTCCGTCGGATTGATGGACTTTTTCGCCTCTTCCACTTCTACCGGCGTGGCTCAAACCTTTTTGGTGATGGGGGTACTCTATTTTGCGTTCATGCTATTCGGCGTGTTTACCGTGCGGATCCCGCCGCCCGGATGGCAACCCGCCGGATGGACCCCGCCGGCAAAGACAGCGAAAAACAGCATGATCACCACCGCCCAGGTAGATGCCGATACGGCTGTGAAAACCTATCAGTTCTACCTGCTCTTCGCCGTGCTCATGCTCAATGTCACCGCCGGGATCGGCGTGCTCGGCCAGGCGTCCGTCATGATCCAGGAGATGTTCTCGGCAGCCTCCGTGGGTGAAAAAATGGCCGTCACGGCAGCGGCAGCCGGGGGCTTTGTGGGATTGCTCAGCCTGTTCAACATGGTCGGTCGCTTCTTCTGGTCTTCCTTGTCCGACCGGATCGGGCGCAAGAACACCTATCACATCTTCTTCCTGCTGGGAGCTGCCTTGTATTTCTCCATTCCATCTCTGGGCTCGGCGGGAAGTATCGTCTTGTTTGTGCTTTGCTTTGGGGTGATCATGAGCATGTACGGCGGTGGATTCGCTACGATCCCGGCCTATCTGCGGGATATTTTCGGCACTATGGAGGTGGGTGCTATTCACGGCCGGCTGTTGCTGGCCTGGTCTGCCGCGGCCATTCTGGGGCCCGTACTGGTCAATTACCTGCGCGCCTACCAGATCGAGACTATGCAGATCGCGCCTGCCAAAGCGTACTCGATCACCATGTACATCATGGCGGGCTTGTTGCTGGCGGGTTTTTTGTGCAATGCACTCATTCGGCCGGTGGCCGAAAAATACCACTACCGCGAGCTGGAGGAAGATGCGCCGGACCAGGCTACCCCTTTGCAAGCTCCCCGGGCCGATCGAAATTGAAAAGGAAAACGCATGCAGGAGAAAAAGAACAATCGGGCAAGCCTCGTATTAGCCTGGCTTCTGGTCAGCATCCCCTTGCTTTGGGGGATTGCGCAGACTATTTTGAAATCCCTGGTCCTTTTCGTGGAGTAGGGCCAACCATGAACTGTGAATGCGCGCTTTAACTCAGCGGCAGCAACTCGATCTGCAGGTCTTTTTCCACGGCAATGAAGTGGTTTTCGGGAATGGGGATCCAGTCCTTGCTGCGCTCCGTGAGCTTTTCAGAGACGATGAGAACGGCACCGCGGCCTTCGCCGGCTTCGTCGGCCATGTGGCTTACGCCATCTTCCGTGCAGGAATACCGGGCCCCGGTAGCATAGTACAAGGTGGGCACCCCATCCGCCGGATCGGAGCTGTAGCGGGTTCCGAATATGCGCTCCCCGTCGGTGATCATCATGTTGAAGTAGGAGGGGGCTTTCCCGATACCGGCCTGTTCCTTGAGCTGTTGAATGATCCGGAAGGTCTGTTCGAAGGCCCGGGCGACCTCTTCGGCTTTGAGGTGCCTGCGGTATTTTTTCCGCAGGGCGAACAGGTGGTCCATCAGCAGGGCAAACACGTGTTCCGAGTCGGTCTGGCCTTTGATCCACAGGTAGGCCTCATCCGATAGCCGGCCGATCAGTTGCCGCTTGATCTTCGGGAACTGTTCGATGCCGCCGTTGTGCATCATCAGGAACTCCTCGTAGTGGAAGGGGTGGCAGTTGAATTCCGATATGCCGCCCTCGGTGGCGGCCCGGATGTGGGCAAACAGGCAATTGGTCTGGATGAGGGAAGCGTTGTAGAGCAGGTTTTGGTTGTTCCAGGCCGGTGAAATGGACCGGAATAAACCCGGGTTCTTCCGAATGTGTTTGGCATACCAGCCCAGGCCGAAGCCGTCGCCGTTGAGGGGCTCGGCCATTTCCTCGGCATCGTAGCTCTGGTTGACCAGGGAGTTCTCCGGTTTGATCAGCAATTCATCGATGATGATGGGCTTGCCCAGGTAGGCGGCGAATCGACACATGGTGGCCTGGTGTTGGTTTGCATAGCGTACAAGTGCCGCAAAAGATAAAAAACCGGCTCCACGTTTTCCGAAAAATTCCGGTTCGGCATACATTGCCCGGTTGTAGAGCGAAA
>JAJDFU010000318.1 GCA_020528935.1 Saprospiraceae bacterium
CAATTGGGCCTGCCGGTAGCCCGCCTCCGAAAGAGCCTGTAGGCCAACCCAGCCCTAGATGTGAATCGCCCGATCGGCCGTAGCGGCCAGTGCGGCCTCCTTCATGGCCTCCGTGTAGGTGGGATGAGCATGACTCATGCGCGCCGCATCTTCGGCACTGGCCCGAAACTCCATCAAAGCGACCGCCTCGGCGATCATGTCGGCCGTACGAGCCCCCACCATATGCACGCCCAGGATCTCATCGGTCGCTTTGTGGGAGATCACCTTCACCAGCCCATCCACATCCATGCTGGCGCGGGCCCGTCCCAGCGCTTTGTAAGGAAATTTCCCCACCTTGTAGGGAATGCCTTCTTCCTTGAGCTGTTCTTCGGTCTTGCCTACGCCGGCCACCTCCGGCCAGGTGTATACCACGTTTGGAATGTGGTTGTACTCGATGTGCGGCTTTTGGCCCGCCAGCACTTCGGCCGCGAACACACCTTCTTCCTCGGCCTTGTGGGCAAGCATGGCACCCCGGATCACATCGCCGATGGCGTATATGCCTTCCACGCTGGTCTGCAGATGCTCATCCACGGGAATGCGCCCTTTGTCATCCAGCTCAATGCCCACCTTATCCAGGCCGAGCCCGTGGGTGTATGGACGCCGGCCGATAGCTACCAGACAATAGTCGGCATTGATGGTAAAAGGCTCCTCCTCGCTATCCCGCTTCTGTACGGTTACCGTCGCGCTCTTTTTGTTCACCTTGACCTTGGTGACCATGTGCTTGAGGTGAAATTGGACGCCCATCTTCTTCATGGAGCGCATCAACTCGCGGCCACAGTCCTTGTCCATGCCCGGCAATACCCGGTCCATGTATTCCACCACCTCCACCTGGGTACCCAGGCGGGCAAAGACCGAGCCCATCTCCAGGCCGATGACACCTCCGCCCACCACCACCATGCGCTTGGGGACGGCCTCGATGTTGAGTGCTTCGGTAGAGGTGATCACGCGTTTCTTGTCGTAATTCCAATCCTCGGGTACGATGGGTTTGGAGCCGGTGGCAATGATGACTTTGTCGGTTTCGATGGTTTTTTCGCTCCCTTCGCTTTGGACGACCTTGATCGTGTGTTTGTCTACAAAGGAGGCGTGCCCGTGATGCACCTCAATTTTGTTCTTCTTCATCAGGAAATCTATGCCCTTCACGTTCTGGTCCACCACCTCGTTCTTTCGCTTGATCATCTGGGGCATATTGACCTTGAGGTCGCGAAGATCGATGCCGTGCTCGGCAAAACGCTCTTGGGCAGCATGGAAATGCTCCGAAGAATCGAGCAAGGCTTTGGATGGGATACATCCCACGTTGAGGCAAGTGCCGCCCAGGGTATCGTAGCGTTCGATGATGGCGGTCTTCATGCCCAGTTGGGCACAGCGAATGGCAGCTACGTATCCACCCGGTCCGGAGCCAATGACTGTAACGTCGTATTTCATGTACAGGGTACTGTTTTTCGGAAAGAAAAAAGGGCAGCGAACTGCCTGCCCTAAATATACGCTTTAGTCCTTCTTGCGGTTTTTGCGCCGCTTTTTTTTCGACTTGGACGTTGCCCCTTTATGATCCGGCTTGGCGGAAGAACCTTTTCCTTTTCCACCTCCGGATTTCTTCTTGCGCTTTTTCCGGCCTTTCTTCCGCTTCTCCACCGGCAGTTCTACGGCTCCGGTCACATCCTCAAAATCCATGATTCCTCCCTTTTCTTCCAGGGCTTCCAATTCCGTGAGTTCTGCCGGCTTCTCCCCCTTGGCATTCAGAGCGAGAATCTCTTTGACGCGCTCGACGCTCAGCCGGTGGATCTTGCCGCGTTGATTGCCGCGTTCGTAGCAGTAGTACATCTGCTTTCGGAAAATATCGGTCTTGATCAGCACCGCCTTACCCAATTGGGTGTGCAGGTGATCGGCTTTTTCCGGAAATGCTTCCAGAGCTTCCAGATAGGTATCCAACTCGTAATTGAGGCAGCACTTGAGCCGGCCGCACTGGCCGGAGAGTTTGCTCTGGTTGATGGCCAGGTTCTGGTAGCGGGCCGCCGCCGTGGATACACTCTTGAAGTCGGTGAGCCAGGTGGAACAGCAGAGCTCCCGCCCGCAGGAGCCCAGCCCTCCGATGCGGGCAGATTCCTGGCGGGCGCCGATCTGTCGCATTTCGATCTTGACCCGAAACTCCCGGGCGTAGTGCCGGATGAGTTCGCGAAAGTCCACCCGCCCGTCGGCCGTGTAGTAGAAAGTCGCCTTGCGCTTGTCGGCCTGGTATTCCACAGCGCCGATCTTCATTTCCAGGCCCAGGCTTCGGGCAATGGCCCGGGAGCGAACCATGGTGGACATCTCGAGATCGCGGGCCTCCTGCAATCGCTCCAGGTCGCGCTCATTGGCTGTTCGCACCATCTCGTGCAGTTTGGCGTCTTCCGGTACTTTCTTTTTGCGCATTTGCAGGCGCACCAACTCACCGCTGAGACCGACCCGACCCAGGTCGTAGCCGTTGCCGGTTTCCACTACCACCTGGTCGCCGGTAGCTATGCGCAGATAGTCGGGCACCCGGAAGAACTGCTTGCGGGCACCGTTTTTGAAGCTCACCTCTACGATCGGCAAGGGATCGGTATCTATCACCTCGCGGCTGGAAAGCCAATCGTAGGTATTGAGACGGTTGCAACCGCCCGTACTGCAGCTGCCGTTGCTGCGGCAGCCGTTGGGTTTACCATTGGTCGAAGTTGTACATCCTGCGCATCCCATATCCATGTCAGTTTATAGTAAAAGCTGCTCACCGGCTTCTACCAGGGCGGGTTTCCCTCGCTGGATCCGGTGCATCTGCAGGCTCGAATCCAACAGCAGTATGCGGGCATTGGCGTTCCGCTCGATGCCCGCGATACCACGGGTGAAGCACTCCGTGAGTTCGCTGATTTGTTTCAGGTCAAAAAGTGTGGCCATGCGCCGGGCGGTTTCCAGCTCCGATGCACGCAGGCGAACGACCGCCTCCGGATGGACCTTCAGCATCAGGAGCTCCCGGGTGAAGTGCAGGGCGTAATGCAAGAACTGCTTTTGCGCATCGCGCCCCAGCTTGGCAAAGGCAGACACCCAGTCCATCATAGCAGAGACACGCCCTTCGTACGTGCTTCGCATCCACTGCAGGAAAAGCCGGTCGAAATCGCGCCGGGAGCTGCCGGCCAGTTTCAAGGCCCGGTTGTAATCGCCTGCGGCGAGCTGAGCAATGCCCAGCGCTTCCTCGGGGCCGGCCAGGCCGCCGGCCTGCCGCCCGATGACACTCTCCCCATCCGCGGACGGCCGGGCCTGTACCAGCTGGCAGCGCGGCAGACTCGTTTGAAGGATGAGCTCCGTACATTCGGCCACCCACAAAATACCCGATCCCACAGGCGGTTCTTCGCTGAGCTTGAGCAGGCGGTTGCCTTCGTTGCCCAAAAATTCCGGCCGCCAGAGCACCAACACCTTTTGCTCCGATTCAAAGGCCTTGAGGTTGAGCTTTTGAATGATGCGCTGGCACTCCTGCTTGTAGATCTTCCCTTGCTTGTTCTCGGCCTGAAGCTCGTGAAGCCAGTCGCTCATGCTGAGAAAGGGATTGGTCAAGACGCACTTCCGCCAATCCTCCAGGAAAGCCTCGCTCGTTTTTTTGGGATCGGTATACGGAAAGGACAGGTGCAGGTCGGGATGAGCCAGCTTCTCCGTTTTGCGGCAGGAAGCACAACGGCAACAGGCATCGCCCGAAGTGGGCTGCTCGCACAGGAGGTACTGCGCCAACGCCGGGGCAAGGGCCAGCTGGCCGCCACCCGGGGGGCCGACACACAGCAAAGCATGGGCAAGGCGTTTGCCACCGACCTTGACAGACAACGGGTCTTTCCTTTCCTTAAGACCGGTGT
>JAJDFU010000125.1:0-1462 GCA_020528935.1 Saprospiraceae bacterium
GGGAAGCTGACGTTTTGCGCTCCATCCCCGGACGAACCTGATACTATATTTCAAGTATGAAATGACCTGTCCCGCTTTAAAATAGGTTGGATGCAGAAACTGAACCTATTTTGAAAGCGGGATTCATACTTGAAGCGGTATTCACGGTTTTCAGGATAAAATGGGTCTTGGTAGAAAGGTCATTTTATCCTGAAAACCGTATAAAAAGCGGCACCGGACGGAGGGGTATACAGCGCTTTATGCAGCGTTTGCCGGAGGCTCGGCCTCTGCTGACCGGCCGGTCGGGCCTTCCGCTGGAAGCCTTCTTTCAGCTACCCCCCGAATACCTCTTTTCCACTTCCTGAGGAAGCAAGCGAAAAGGCTACTCCGCCGGCACCACGCTGGCAAAGGGGATGAACTGCGTGCGTTTTTTCAGCATGGCAATAGCTTCTTCGTCGTTCTCGAAATTGCCCAGGTCCACCAGATGGGCGGCCAGCACGTCGTAGCGTTTGCGCATGAGGTTGTAGAATACGGGCAGGAAATCCAGCCCGTCGAAGACGATGGCCTCGTTCTTGCGGTATTCCTCCAGGTTGTCCAGGAAGTGCTTGGGGTGCTGGGTCCAGTGCATACTGGGCCGGATGTGGTGGCTGATGTGGTAGCCGTCGTTCCAGCACTTGTGGTTGTACTTCACGTTGATGCAGGTAATGCTGCTCTTGTAGAGGTTGTCGGGATCATCGGGATCCACGAAGGCGTGCTGGGTCCAGTTGCCCATCATCGTAATGAGGCGGAAGATCAGGAAGGGCAGGATGAACACCACCAGCGTAGCCGGAAAGTTGACCAGGGAAAGCAGAATGCACATGAGGAAAAAGCCGTATTCGCCCACGACGATCCGGGGCAGGAACCAGTTGCGCTTTCGCTCGCGGTGATAGCTGTAAAGCTGGAAGAAGCCCTTGAAAAAGAAATTGCCGAAGTAGCGCAGGAACTCCCGAAAGCTGTCGCGCCGGTATTCCATGGTGCTGCTGATGTCTTCCTCCAGGTTGTTCTCGGCGTGGTGCATGCCGATGTGGTGAGCGTAGTACGTCTCCGGCGTATTGCCGAAAAAGGGTGCCAGCACCCAGGGAATGTACTTGTTCATCCAATCGTACTCCTTCTTGAAAAAGGGACGGTGCGAGGTGCAGTGCAGCATGAGCCCAAAAGGCCCCTTGTACACGAAGTTGTTGATCACGAAGTAGGCCGCAGCAGCCCCCCACCAGAGCCAGGAAGGCAGGCCGGGCACATACAGCAGGACGGCCAAGGGGATGAGGGTCAGGGTGATCTTGAACATGAGGGGTACGAATGGCAGATCGCGTTCGTCCCGGATAAATTTCAAGGCCCATTGTTCCCACCAGCTGTACGCTGGTTTTGTATTGAAGGTAGGATCAGTTATCACAACAAGGATAGTCATAAGGCGGACTTTACAGTGAAAATATGTACCGTAAAACTT
>JAJDFU010000125.1:1472-10847 GCA_020528935.1 Saprospiraceae bacterium
CGGCCAACCACCAGGCCCAGGCAGGCAGGCCGGGAATGTACAAGAGTACGGCCAGCGGAATGAGGGTGATGGTGATCTTGAACATCAAGGGAATAAAGGGAAGATCGCGTTCATCCCGGATAAATCGAAGAGCTGATTTTTCCCACCAACTGTACCGGTTCTTGGCCACGAAAGTCGGATCTGTAATTTCACCTAAGGAGATCATAGTTGGTTTTTTCGATTAACAAAGCCCAGCCCCATCCCGCCATGCGGGTTCATTCGGTTTGTACGACGCAACTGACAATGGGGATTCCCTTTGGGGGTCGTCAAAACTAGCACTCTATCGCTAGAATGCCAAAATGAGCCATAAGTTCCTTACACGAATATTACGCGTGTGCAATTTGTTGAGCACTAATCGGAAGGCGCAAGCACCCGCTCTAAGTCGCGTATGAGGTCGCTTTCCCGAAAGCGGAGGCGCAGCTCGATGCGTCGATTTTCTGCTCTGCCTTCCGCCGTGTCGTTGCCCCGGCGCGGTTCGTACTCACTTTTGCCGGTGGCCGTGAGCTGATTGGGCAGCAGGCCAAACTCCAGCAATGCTTTGGCAATGGTAACGGCGCGCAGGGCGGAATACGACCAGTTGTCCAGGCTACTGCGCTTCAGGGGCTGATTGTCGGTATGCCCGATCACATCCACTACATAGGCCGGATAGCGCCCGAGCACGCGAGCTACGGTCTCCAGTACTTCCTCTCCCTGCCGGGTGAGCTTGGTGGTGCTGCCGGGCGCAAAGAGCAGGTCCTCCTGCAGTACGACGACGGTTTCTGTTTTTCGCGTTTCCAGTGCCCAGCGGTTCACGGGGTAGGCCCGCAGGTACACATCCAGGCTGTCGGCTACCTCCTGCAGCCCCCGCAGGCGTTTGCTAAACAGGGCTCCGGCCTCCCGGATGCGCTTTTCCAACTGCCGGCTGGCCGCTTCCCGATCGGCCAATCGCCGCAGCAGAGCCTGCCGGGCCGAATCGGAGCTCACTTCGAGCCAGTCCACTTCGGCCTCCAGGGCCTCCATGCGGTCCAGGAAATTGTCCTGCGTAGCCAGCAAGGCTTCGTTTGCCCCGCTCAACTTCAGTGAGTCGCCCCGCAAGCGAACGATCTGCCGATCCTGCCGGTCCTGCCTCTGCTCGAGGCTGTCCAGGCGCAACGCGTAGCTCCCGACCGTTGCCAGGTATTTCTTTTTGCCTACGCAGGCCAGTTGCGCACCACATAACACCAAGAGTAGCAGGCAGGAGGACAGTCGCATGTGTCGAAAAATAATGGAAGGCCAGCCTCTCTCCGAGGCTGACCTTGCCCAATTAGTACATTTTGAATCCTTAGCGCAACTGGAAGCTGGATGCTCCCAGCAGGCCGATGTCCGTATAGACGGCAGCGCGATAGATACCGGCATCGAGCTTATCATCCAGCTCGTGGGTAAAGGTCAGGCGCTGATTGTCCGCAATGTTCACTTCCTTCACTTCTTGCGCGATGAGTTCCACTTTCTCGCCACTGACCATGGAGGTTGCCTTTATCGGATTGGCCGATTGAATGGGGTTGCCGTTGCTGTCCGTGATTGACAGGTAAATAGGGCGAACCCCCTGGTACTTGCCCGGCACTTCGGCCAGGTCAAAGCTCACGTCCAGGCTGCGCACTCTTTTGGATTTGGTCGTCACCTTGTCGTTTTTCTTGCTGGGCACCACGCGGAAGCCGGAAGCCTTGAAGTTGGCCAGGGTAAGGCGTTTGACTTCGTCCTGGATAGTCTGGTTCATTTGTGCCAAGGCCTCTTTTTCTTCGGTGGTCATGGCCAGGTCTTCCTCCAGGATACCCATGCGCATTTTCAGGGAGTCGTTTTCCGCCTGCAGCGCCTGGATATTGCCCTGAAGCTCCGTTTTGGCTTCCATGAGGGCCTGGATTTCGGCGCGCAGGTTATTGCGCTCTGAGGTTGCTGAGTTAAGGGCTCGTTTTGCACTGACCAGTTTGGCCTCTGCATCGCCCAGGCTGCCCTGCAGCTCTTCATTTTCGCCAGCCAGTACCTGATATTCCTGGATGAGGCTATCCACCTCGCGCTCCAGGTCGCTTTTGAGCAGCTCCAGCTCGGATACCTGCTCGGTCATTTGTTCGGTCTTAGTCTCCAGCTTCTTCTTGGAGTTGGATTGCGTAATGCCCCAGATGAGGGCGCCCACCAGCAGTACGCCGAGTACAATGGCGGCGATGATCGCTCCGTTGTTCTTATTCACAGTTAAAGGATTTGGTGAAGAAACGTTTTACTTTCATGGCCCTTAACGCCATGAATTGGTCAAATCGTGTACAAAGTTGCAGATTGTTCTGGAATGAAAAAAGGTTAGATATAAAAAGGTATTATACTCACGTAAAAAAGTAACAATCGCTTAATGCTGCCGAAGGGACGGGGCCGTTACCCCCTGCCTTCCGATCCAATGCATCTATCCGTCCTACTCTTTGCTTCCCCCTGGCGACGACGCCGGGGGTTCGGGGAGTCCGATGCCGGGAAGCCGTGCGGGCTGAAAGGCTATGCATGGAATACGGACGCCCGGTTTTTCCTGCTTCGGTAAGCACCAGCAGGCGCGTGCCCTACATATTTCGCCTGTACTGCCCGCCCACTTCATACAGGGCATGGGTGATCTGCCCCAGGGTGCAGTACTTGGTGGCTTCCATCAGTTTTTCAAAGATGTTCTCATGGTGTAGCGCGGCTTGCTGCAGTGCTTTGAGGTGCCGGGGCCCGCGCTTGGCATTGGCTTCGGAGAGCCGCTTGCGCGTTTGGATCTGGTTCTCTTTTTCTTCCCGGGTAGCGCGGATCACTTCGCCCGGAATGATAGTGGGCGAGCCTTCTTTGCTCAGGAAGGTGTTCACCCCGATGATGGGAAGCTCGCCGGTGTGCTTCAGGGTTTCGTAATAGAGGCTCTCTTCCTGGATCTTTCCGCGCTGGTACATGGTTTCCATGGCGCCCAGCACGCCACCCCTCTCGGTGATGCGATCGAACTCGGCCAGTACGGCCTCTTCCACCAGGTCGGTCAGTTCCTCAATGATGAAGCTGCCCTGCAGGGGATTTTCGTTCTTGGCCAGCCCCAGTTCCTTGTTGATGATGAGCTGAATGGCCATGGCCCGGCGCACGCTTTCCTCGGTGGGGGTGGTAATGGCCTCGTCATAGGCGTTGGTGTGCAGGCTGTTGCAGTTGTCGTAGATGGCGTACAGGGCCTGCAGAGTAGTGCGAATGTCGTTGAAGGCGATCTCCTGCGCGTGCAGGGAGCGGCCGCTCGTCTGGATGTGGTATTTCAGCTTTTGTGAACGTTCATTGCCCCCGTATTTTTCCTTCATCGCCTTGGCCCAGATGCGGCGGGCCACCCGTCCGATCACCGCGTATTCGGGGTCCACGCCGTTGGAGAAGAAGAAGGAGAGGTTCGGCGCGAAGTCGTTGATGTCCATACCCCGGCTGAGGTAGTACTCCACAAAGGTGAAGCCGTTGGCCAGGGTAAAGGCCAGCTGCGTAATGGGGTTGGCGCCGGCCTCGGCAATGTGGTAACCGCTGATGGAGACGGAGTAGAAATTGCGCACCCGGTGCTCGATGAAGTACTCCTGCACATCGCCCATGAGCTTGAGGGAAAACTCGGTGCTGAAAATGCAGGTATTCTGCGCCTGGTCTTCCTTGAGGATATCGGCCTGCACGGTGCCGCGCACCGCCGAGAGGGCCTTGGCCTTGAGTTCGTTGTACACCGGCTCGTCCAGCACCTGATCGCCGGTGAGACCCAGCAGCAGCAATCCGAGGCCGTCGTTTCCTTCGGGGATCTGCCCCTGGTAGGTGGGCCGCGGCAGGCCGCGGTCGTCGTACAGTGCTTTCAGCTTGGCTTCCACCCGATCCTCCAGGCCGTGCTCGTGGATGTAGCGCTCGCATTGCTGATCGATGGCCGCATTCATGAAAAAAGCACAGATGGTAGCCGCCGGCCCGTTGATGGTCATGGACACGGAGGTCTTCGGATCGCAGAGGTCAAAGCCGGAGTACAGCTTCTTGGCATCGTCGAGGCAGCATACGCTCACGCCCGAGTTGCCGATCTTGCCGTAGATGTCGGGCCGGTAGTCGGGGTCCTCCCCGTAAAGGGTTACCGAATCGAAGGCCGTGCTGAGGCGCTTGGCCGGCATGTCGAGCGACACGTAGTGAAAGCGCCGGTTGGTGCGCTCCGGACCGCCCTCGCCCGCGAACATGCGCGTGGGGTCCTCGCCCTGCCGCTTGAAGGGGAACACACCGGCCGTGTAGGGGAACTCGCCCGGCACGTTTTCCCGCAGCGACCAGCGCAGGATCTCGCCCCAGTCCTTAAACTTCGGCAGTGCTACGCGCGGAATGCGGCTGTGCGAAAGCGATGTGGTGTGAGTGGGCACCCGGATCTCGCGGCCCCGCACCTGATACACGAACTCATCGGCCGCATAGGCCGCCTTCTTTTCTTCCCAAGCCTCCAGCAGCCGTTTGCAGGAGCCGTCCAGGTCCTGCTCAAGCCGGTCATACTCCGCCTGTAGCAACTGAAGTGCGGCTTCCTTCTCGCCGCCTTCGTCCGGGCTGCCGGCCTCCCTCACCGTCTCCATCGCTTCCTTCAGGGCGAACATGCGGCGAGCCATGCGCACCTGCTTGTCTACCCACTCGTCGTAGCTGCGATTGGCCTCGGCGATCTCCGAGAGGTAGCGCACCCGCCTCGGCGGGATGATGTAGATCTTCTCGCTCATGCCTTTGCCGACATCAAAGCCGGACTCGAGATCCGCCGCTGTCTTTTCGGCGATGAGGTCCATCAGATGCCGGTACAGGGTGTTCATACCGGGATCGTTGAATTGGCTGGCGATCGTGCCGAAGACCGGCATTTCCTCCAGGGGGACGTTCCACAGCTGGTGGTTGCGCTGATACTGCTTGCGCACATCCCGAAGGGCATCCAGGGCGCCTCGCTTGTCGAATTTGTTGAGGGCGATCACATCGGCGAAGTCGAGCATGTCGATCTTTTCCAGCTGGGTGGCCGCGCCGTACTCGGGCGTCATCACGTAGAGGCTCACATCCGAATGGTCCACGATCTCCGTATCGCTCTGGCCGATGCCGGAGGTTTCCAGGATGATGAAATCGTAGCGAGCTGCCTTGAGGATGTCCACAGCCGATTGCACGTGCTGGCTGAGCGCCAGATTGCTCTGCCGGGTAGCCAGGGAGCGCATGAATACGCGATCGTGATTGACGGAATTCATGCGAATGCGATCGCCCAGCAAGGCGCCGCCGGTCTTTCGTTTGGAGGGGTCGACGGAAAGAATGGCGATGGTCTTGTCGTCGAAATCGATCAGGAAACGGCGGATGATCTCGTCCACCAGGCTCGACTTCCCGGCCCCGCCGGTGCCGGTAATGCCCAGTACGGGCGTGGTTTTGGTCTCCACCTGCTGGCGTATGCGCCGAAGCCAGTCGGCATTTTGCTCGGGGAAGTTCTCCGCGGCCGAAATGAGCCGGGCGACGGCCACCGGATCGCGCTCCCTGGCTTCCTGCAACTCGCCGTTCAGGCCCATGCCTACGGGGAAGTCGCACTGCTCCAGCAGGTCGTTGATCATGCCCTGCAGGCCCATCTCCCGTCCGTCATCGGGGCTGTAGATGCGGTTGATGCCGTAGTCGTGCAGTTCTTCGATCTCGCTGGGCAGGATGGTACCCCCGCCCCCGCCGAAGATCTTGATGTGGCCGGCCCCGCGTTCGCGCAGCAGATCGTACATGTACTTGAAAAACTCCGTGTGCCCGCCCTGATAGGAAGTGATGGCGATACCCTGCACATCTTCCTGAATGGCCGTATTGACGATTTCCTGCACGGAGCGATTGTGCCCCAGGTGAATGACCTCGGCGCCGGAGCTTTGCAGAATGCGGCGCATGATGTTAATAGCGGCATCGTGCCCGTCGAAAAGGGAGGCGGCCGTGACGAGTCGAATCTTGTGCTTGGGCTGGTACGGAGCTACCTGTTGCATGCGAATTGAGCTTGGTCTTATTTGCTTTAACAAATCCGGAATACCTGCAGTTCTTCAGGCTTTCGGCCCTTCAAAGTTACGAAAACCTGAAGTGCCTTGCAGGCTAGCGCCTGCGTTTCAATATCGGATGACCTCGGGCTTGAAACGCAAGAACAGTTCAAACAACCTCGGTGCGGACAGGGAAATGAAAAAAGCAAAGGATTGGCCGTTCACCGGCTGATTCGTGAAATAGGTAAAACGCATGTCCAGGGTTTGGAAAACCAAACTCTCATTGCGAAGGCGAAAGCCCAGACCGAAACTCGGAAAGGAGCGGCGGTAATCCGTCTCGAAGCGGGGTTCGTTGACCAGACCGAACTCGGCAAATCCGTAGGGCGCAAGCTGAAACCCATAGAGGTACCAGGGCAAGAACCAAATGGATTCCAGCCGGGCCGAAAACACATCCTCACCCCCAATATCGTCTCCCCGAATGTCGCGCATGAATTCATCGAGGCGGACATTCTCCGACACGGGCTGTAAAATGCCCTTTACTCCATCCAAGAGGACGAAATTTCGAATGCGGATACGCCCCAGGTTCCACAGGGGCGAGTAATACCCCACCTTGGCCCGGACGACCCCGTTGGCAAAGCGCCGGCCGTCAAAAAAGCCGCCTACCTGCGGAATAAGGATGAGATAACCGAAGCGATCGAAATAGCGGGCATAGGCGCACTGCAAGCCGGCGTAAAAGCGATTGCCAAATTCGTTGAAATCCCCTCCTGCATTGAAGGTCAGGCGATACCCCACCGGCACATCTTCCGCAATGCCGAAGGACAGGATGTAGTTGCTCTTCAGGAAGCGGTACCGAGTGAGGGATGCATTGCCCAGAAGAATGAACCGGTTTTGAAAAAGCTCATTGCTGTCCCGGCTCACCCGGGGGCGTTCCTGGTAGATGTAGTTCGCCACGCGCAGGCCGGTGATCAGATTGGTCCGCTGCGTTTCGGGCCCCAGGGAAAAAGAACGCCCAATCCAATAGTCCTGGACGAATACTTCAAAGTAATTGCGAAAGGCCGTATCCGGATTGACCACGAAGGTAGAGTCTCCATCGTAGCTGATTTCCACCCCGCCGCCGAACCGGATATCCGGAGTGAGGAAATTGCGCTCGACCACCAGGCCGTAACGCAGGCGATCCCAGGTGCGGATCGCCTGGATCTCCCCGTCGATGAGCGTCCCTCTGACGTTTTGCGCCCGAAGCCGGATGTCGAAGCCCGAAGCGGGATTTCCCGGGTTTTTATACACGTATTTCCCCGACAGCTGAAAGCCAAGGCCCGCGACATTCTGATTCCCCAACCCCACCGAAAAATCCGAGAAGCTGCCAAAGCCGCCCTCCGGTGTCCAGGGGAAACGATCCTTGGTGATGACGACCACATGCACCGAGTCGCTTCCCCCGGCTTCAAAGGCCACAATGCGGGCATCTTCGATGAAGTCCAGGTTGCGCAGCAAACGCTCGTTGTCGGACAGGATATAGCCGTCCAAAGGATCGCCCACCTGAAAGCGTAGTCGGTTGCGCAGCAGTTTTTCCGAGGTGGAGATGTGCCAGCTGTTGAGAAAGCCACCCAGCCCGGAGAAGACGGTTTTGGACGTATCCCATACACTGCCCTCCAGGATGGGAACCTGACGGATCGAGATGGAAGCAATGGGGCGCCCGGCAAACTCCGCGAAAAAGGACTCGCTTTTTACCGGTTCGCCGCCCAGGGGGTTCTGGGTGGTCGGGTTGCGAAACAAGAGCCGGTGGAGCTCCCGGGTCAGCCACCGCCTGGACATCTTTGTCTCCAGCGAATCGTAGAAGACCTCGGACTTCCAATAGGGATTTTTGCGGATCTTGTACCTGGTATCGGCGGGAAGCAGAATCGCCGTATCCTGGCGGGGCAGGAAAACGCTGTCTTTGAGGATCAACATTTGCCGGGCTGTCAGGAATACGGTATCCCCCTGGGCGTTCCCCCACTGGAACAAGGCACTCCAGGCGAGGATCATGCCCATTTTCAGCAGAAGAGAACGAAGAACAGCCATACCTCCGTATCGGGATGTGTATGAGAAAAATACGGAAGAATGGCATGTCCTCAAACTGCTGCATCCTGCTCAGTTCCCGGATGTCAGCCCCGGGGGTCCATCAGCTTGCCGGCAAAGAGGATGGTGCCGGCCTGTTTTTCCCAGATCACGAAGAGGAACGGCCGGTTGAAAATCATACTGGGGATCTGCGGAACTGAAGTCTCTACGATCTCCACGATGGTAGCCGCCGCCGCTTCGGAGCCCTCCTCAGTTACCTCGATCCCGGCCTCGTGCAGCACCCGGCTAATGCTCAGTTCGCGCCCCGGGGCAATGCGGCTGAAATCGGCCAGCCCGCCCTGAAAGGCAACGCCCATGCCCAGGTCGGTCAGCGGATCGTTGAGTTTGGCCTTCCAGCGCATTTCAAATTTGGGCACCTGCAAGAGCATAGGCCTGTTGACGAACTGCTGCGAACAGCGTGCCCAGTTCGCCGCCGTCAGGCCGGCCACTACCTCGTCCATGCTGCTGCCTTCACGGGGCAGGAGCAGGGCCATGGATACCACCGAATCGCCGTAGGCCAGATCGACAGCCTCGAAATGCTCGGTGGCCAGGTAGGGCATGACGGTCTCTCCCATATTCATCATGGGCGTCTGCACGCTGCTGCCATCCGCCAGACGGAAGGCATGATACTCCGTGAATTTGGGGTTGAAGGGCCGCGTCCAGCATCCTCTGACGTAGATAGCGTTGATGAGGTACATGACCGCATTGCCGGGGATCCGATCCAGACACTCCGGGATCCACCCTTCGGTATTGTCGCTGATCCAGCCGTTGATGATGTCCACGGCATCGGGCCGGTTGAAATCCAGGGCGCGCACCTCGCTGAGAAAGTATTCCTGGTTGACCTGAAGAAAAGCGTCCTCGGGCAGGAAGTCGTCGCGATGCCAGATGGAGTTGGCCGGCAGCAGTTGCACATCCGGGTCGAGAACGGGCAGGGCGTTCAGCAGGGTGGAGTACCCTTCGCGCAGTTCGGTTTCGGTCAGGTCCTGCGCATGCAGGGTGGCCTCCATGTCGGTGTAGGTCTGCCCGGAGGCTCCCTGCAGGGTCATACTCAGGGCAGTGTGCAGGCTGTGGGGCGAGATGAAGAGGTTGCCCAGCGGATCGCGTTGGTGAAGGTTGCGAAACAACTCCAGGCCCAAGGCATTGCCGGATCGGGCTACCGCACAGGCCTCAGGCTTTTCGCTGCAGCTGAGCACTTCCGGTTCGGGTGCCGGAGAAAAGTCGTCTTCCGTATTGCAGGCCGGGGGGAGTAGCAGCCCGACCTGCAACAGCCAACGGTTTCGTCGGCAATTCATAGCCAAGGGTTTCCCCCGAA
>JAJDFU010000574.1 GCA_020528935.1 Saprospiraceae bacterium
GATCCTGCGGATGTCAGCACTAAAGACCCTGACATAAGTGGCTGAAAACAAGCTTTTTTTCAGCCACTTATCGTCATTATTCACGGTAATCCGTGAATAATTCGGGTAAAGTGAATTCATTTGCATCTGGTGCACTCCCATGGTGGCTGAGGTGTTTTTGCTTGAATGGGTATCAGCATATATCCTTCATTCCTGTTCATTGCATTCAGTCGAATATCCATTCCGGTTAATCGACGATTTTGGGCGAAGAGGAGGAGGCTTTAGAAGTTGACGAAAACCCTGCCCAATGGTCAAAAAAGTACTCCTGATCGCGCTGCTCATCCTGGCCGGGGCCGGCATCTACCTGTTTCCCCGCATGCTCAACCAACGCAACTACGACCGCTACCTGCTCCTTGAACCTGACATGGAGCCGGATTCGGCCGGTTATCCGTTACTGCTCTACCTGCACGGCAGCGGCGAGCGCGGGCGCAACCTGGACAAGCTGCGCGAATCGGAACCCCTACCGTTTATGCAGCCCGGCAACGGCCTGCCCTTCCTGGTCCTGATCCCGCAGTGCGATCCCAACGATTCCTGGCATCCCAAATACCTGGTACAGCTGCTGGACGACATCATCGGGCAGTATCCCGTGGATACCAACCGCATCTACGCGACCGGTCTGAGCATGGGCGGGCGCGGCGTATGGGAGCTGGCCCAGTATGCCCCCCGGAGGATTGCCGCCATCGCTCCGGTCTGCGGCCGCAGCAGTTATCCCCTGGAGCAGCTCCAGGCCATGCGCGATGTACCCGTCTGGGCCTTTCACGGCCGCCGGGATGAGGTGGTGCCGTTCCGCGAAACGGAGCGCCTGGTGGAGCGGCTTCGGAAATACGGTGGCCAGGCCAAGCTGACCGCCTATCCCGACAAAGGCCATTTCATCTGGGAAGAAACGTATGGAAATCCGGAGCTGTACGCATGGCTTTTGGCGCAGCGGCGCAACCATTTCTAGCGGGAAGTGTATTGCCATAAAGGAAAAACGACTCAAGCCATCATGAACTGGAACGACGTCCTAAAGCTGGCCCGGAACGGCAGCCCCGAACCGCCCCGCCGCGTGGAAAAGACCGATGAAGAATGGAAAGCCCAGCTCACCCCCGAGCAATATCGCATCACCCGCCAGAAGGGCACCGAGCGGGCCTTTTCCGGCGCCTTTTGCCATGCCTACGATCCCGGCCAGTACAACTGCATCTGCTGCGATACCCCCCTGTTCGACTCCACCGTGAAGTTCGACTCCAGGTCGGGCTGGCCCAGCTTTACCGAGCCGGTGCAGGACAACGTGATCCAATACGAAGAGGACAACGCCTTCGGCATGCGGCGCATCGAGGTGCTGTGCAATGTATGCGACGCTCACCTGGGGCACGTCTTCCCCGACGGGCCGCCGCCCACCGGCCTGCGCTTTTGCATCAATTCCGCATCCATCGCCCTGGATCAAAAGGCCGAAGCTTGACCGGTCTGCACGATCGTATCCGGGCCATCCCGCAGGGCTATTCCGAAGTGCAGTACTGCGGCCGCACCTACGGCCTGAGCCGTACCGATTTCAACGGCGGCCGCAGCTCGAAGATCTTTGCCCGCGAACTGGGTGGCCGGGATTTTATACGGTTTTCAGGATAAAATGACCTTTCTACCAAGACCTATTTTATCCTGAAAACCGTGACTATTACCGCACCGGCCGGGCGGATTACCTCAAGCCCTGCGAAATGCCGGAGGAAAAGGTGTTGGCCTTTTTGGAAGGCTTGACCCTCGAATGTCCGGGCTATTCGGCCAGGCAGAAAGGCGAATAGGATGACAGGCTGATTTTTTGATCGAATCTGTTCATCCCCATGCCCCGGCCTGGAGCTTGCCTGCCTGGATCCAGCCGATGAGTACCCCCAACTCAAACCCAAACTCAAACCCCAACTCAAACCCAAACTCCATGCGTTACACCTGGCCTACTGCCCCGTATAATCCGGCAGCCGGCTGGGCGTATAGGGTGCGCCGGCCTGCTCCAGCTTGTCCTGCAGGCGCTTGAGATCGGTATTCACCAGAGCGCGCAGGTCCTGCAGCACCGGCTTGAACTCTTCCTGCGCAATGGCCAGGGTACGCCGGTGGTCCTTGCCCGGTTCGGCGGTGGAGTAGTAGGTGGCATACACCAGGAAGCCCACCCGGCGGCTCACCGGGGGCGGTACGTCCTGGTCCAGGGTGGATGCAATGGGATCGCCGTTGAGGCGGCGGCGGATGTCGCGCAGCTTGTCCTCTACGGCCAGCGCGTCTTTCATCAACCCGGCCTGCTCCACTTCGGTGCGTTTGATGGCCTCGTGCATGTGCTTGAGCTGGTCGTCCACTTCCGAAACCGTGCGCTGGGCGCCTTCCACGGCCCGGTGCAGGTCCAGCAGCTCGCGCTTGAACTGAGCGAGTTCCTGCCGGTTCTCGGCGGGAAGCGTCTCGTGCTCCAGGGCCTTCACCTCAAAGGAGACCGGGCCGGCCAGCGCAGTCTCCTGCCCGTCCACCAGCTTGGACAGTTGCACCTGATAGCGGCCCGGCGGCACTTGCACGCCTTCTTCCTTGCCCGAGAAGGGGTTGTAGAAGTCGGACTTCTTCAGCCGGATGGGTTCCACCGAGGCGTAGCGCAGGTCCCAGGAGATGCGGTTCAGGCCTTTCTTAGGCTCGGTCAGCAGCTTGCGCACGATCTCGCCCTGGCCGTTGGTGACGGTGAAGAGCAGCTGCGGCTCCGGCTCCTCGCGCTCGGCAGCCAGCTCCTCGTAGGTAGGGTAGGGGGTGTCCTTGCCTTCCTTGGCCAGCTCTTTCTCCTGCTCGCGGCGCGCTTCCTTCTTCGATTCGATATCCTCTTTCAGGTAATAGGTGAATAGGGCCGATGGCGGCAGGTTGTCGCCCAGGTAGTAGCCGTCGCCCTGGAAGGATTTGCCGGGCAGGCCCATGGGGTAGCTGATCTCGTACTGCCAGGGATCGCGCAGGGCGAAAAGTTCGGCTTCTTTTTTCAGGGTCTCCTCGTCCAGCTCGCGCAATACGGAATAGTCGTCAAGCACAAAGAAGCCGCGGCCGAAGGTGCCCAGCCCCGGGTCGTCTTCGGCGGGCTGTATGGCCAGGTCGCGCACCTCGATGGTGTGCACACCGGCCTTTATCTGCTTCCAGCGCTCGCCGCCGTCGTTGGTGAAAAATACGCCGAACTCCGTGCCCACGAAGAGCAGGTCCGGATCCACGTGATCTTCCGCGATGGCGTAGGACGAGCCCCGCTCCGGCAGGTTGCCGGTAATGGCCGTCCAGCTGCGGCCCTTGTCCGTGCTCTTGTACACGTAGGGCTTGAAGTCGCCGTACTTGTGGTGGTTGAAGCAGGCATAGACCACGTTCTCGTCGTGCTGCGAGGCCAGCACCATATTCACGTAGGTGCGCTCGGGTACGCCGGCGATATCGGCCACTTCGGTCCAGGACTGGCCGCCGTTCTCGCTGATCTGGATGAGGCCGTCGTCGGTGCCCACGTACAGCAGGTCTTCGTCCAGTGGGGACTCGTCCATGGCCACGATGGTGCCGTAGGGCGAGGTGGACATGTTCTTCATCACGGCTTCCATGCTCCACACCCGGCCCATCACGGGCAGGGTATTGCGGTCGATCTCCCGGGTGAGGTCATCGCTGATCACCTCCCAGCTGTCGCCGCGGTCGTCGCTGCGGAAGAGCTTGTTGGCCGCAAAGTAGAGGCGGGTGTCCTTGTGGTCGCTCAGCACCAGGGGCGCATCCCAGTTCCAGCGATAGGCATCCTCGCCCTTGCGCGGCTGGGGCTGTATGCCCAGCTCTTCGCCGCTGCGGCGGTCGTAGCGCACCAATACGCCGTACTGCGACTGGGCGTAGATGATGTTGGGGTCGTTGGGGTCGACCTGGGTCTCGAAGCCGTCGCCGCCGTGGGTGATAAACCACTCGGAATTGGCGATGCCGTTGCCGCTGATGGAGCGCGAGGGACCGCCCAGGCTGAAGTTGTCCTGGGTGCCGCCGTAGATGTGGTAGAAGGGCTCGGCATTGTCTACGCTCACCTTGTAGAACTGGATGACGGGCAGGTTGGCCTTGAAGTCCCAGGTGGTGCCGCCGTCCCAGCTCTCGTAGATGCCGCCGTCGCAGCCCACGACGAAGTGATCGGTATCGGTGGAGTCGATCCACATGCAGTGGTTGTCCACGTGCTTGGTGTCCTCACCTACGGGCTTGAAGGTCTTGCCGCCGTTGGTGGAGATCTGCAGCCAGGTGTTCATGCCGTAGATTTTATGCGGATCTACGGGATCCACGACGATCTCCTGGTAGTAGTTGCCGCTGGAAGTATAGCTGCCGCGCTTTTCCCAGGAGGCGCCGCGGTTGGTGCTGCGGTAGAAGCCGCCTTCCCCCTGAGCCGCTTCCACGATGGCGTAGATGATCTCCGGATCGGAGGGGGCGATGGCCAGGCCGATGCGGCCCAGGTCCACTTTGGGCAAACCCTGATTGATCTTCTCCCAGTTGGCGCCGCCGTCGGTGGTCTTGTACAGGCCGGAGCCGGGGCCGCCGCCGATGTAGGTGAACACATGCCGCCGCCGCTGATGGGCCGATGCGTAGAGGATGTCCGGATTGCGGGGATCCATTACGATGTCGTTCACGCCGGTGTGCTCGTCGATGGTGAGCACGGCTTCCCAGGTCTCGCCGCCGTCGGTGGTCTTGTACACGCCGCGATCGCCGCCTTCATTCCACAGGGGGCCGATGGCCGCCACGTACACCACATCCGAATTGCGCGGGTCGACCAGGATCTTGCCGATGTGCTCGGATTCCTTCAGCCCCGTATTCTTCCAGGTCTTGCCGCCGTCGAGCGAGCGGTACACGCCGTCGCCGTAGGCCACGCTGCGCTGGTTGTTGTTTTCGCCCGTGCCCACCCAGACGATGTCGGGATTGTTGGGGTCCAGGGTGATGCAGCCGATGGAGTAGCTGCCCTGGCTGTCGAAGATGGGCTCGAAGGTGGTGCCGGCATTACGGGTCTTCCACACGCCGCCGGAAGCGGAGGCAATGTAGTAGATCTTGGGATTGTCCGGGTGCATGGCAAAGTCGGAAATGCGCCCGGAGGTGAGGGCGGGGCCGATGCTGCGGAACTTCAGCCCGGCCAGGCTGGTGGTGTCCAGCATGGTCTTGGCTTCTTCCTCGGTTTGGGTTTTGTCTTGGTTTCGCTTCTTCTTCTGGCTCCAGGCCGGAGCGGCCAGCAGGAGCAGCGCCAGGGCGCAGAGCAAAGTGCGTGTCATGATGCATTCGGGTTGGTGAACAAAAAGCATTTGGCGGGGTCGGAAGGGAAAAATACGGGGATTTTGGGGAATAGGGGAAGCCGCGACGCTTTGGTTTGACATAAATCATTTGACCCATTGACGCCGCTCAGCGCATGGCCATGAAAGAGGAAGGTATCTTCTCTATCCGTAGATAGAGCCCATTGACCAACTTTTTCATCCCAAACACCCACGACATGAAGCGCTTCACCCAAATCATAGCGACCGCGATCCTGCTGCTGAGCCTGGGGTTGAGCAGTTGTGTCTACAAGATCAAGCCCATTCCCGATCCCGAGGGGCTGGAGTTCTGCAAATCACAGCTGGAAATGATCGACAACCCTCGCTGCCACTGCGTGTGGCAGGAAGGTTGGGTGGTGTCCTGTGAGTGAATAGACGGTTAGATTTTAGACGGTTAGTCTCATCGCCTCCGAGCCTGTGCGCCTTTGCGAAACGACTTTCGATGCTTAGGGCGGGCTTGTGGGGCATTTTTTCGTTCCGGGCGAGCGGACTGGGACGGCGCAGCTTCCGGTTCGCCGACGAAGGGGTGATCGTTCTCCACCGGGATGCGCTGGCCGGTCAGTTTCTGGATGTCGGACAGGTAGGCGCGTTCCTCGGCATCGCAAAACGACAGTGCGAGCCCGCTGGCCCCGGCCCTTCCCGTTCGCCCGATACGGTGCACATAGGTCTCCGAAACATTGGGCAGGTCAAAGTTGATCACATGGGAGAGCTCGACGATATCGATCCCCCGGGCGGCGATATCCGTAGCGACGAGCACCCGGGTGCGCCGGTCCTTGAAATTCTTCAGGGCTTGCTGCCGGGCATTTTGGGATTTGTTGCCGTGGATGGCCTCGGCCTGGATGCCTTTTTTATTCAGCTCTTTCACGACCCGGTTGGCACCGTGTTTCGTGCGCGTAAACACCAGGGCCTCGGCGATTTCCTCGCCTTGCAACAGATGCAGGAGCAGGCGTCTTTTCTGGTTTTTGGGCACAAAAAAGACCTTTTGATCCACGCGCTCCGCAGCCGATGAAACCGCATCCGCCGTCACCTGCACCGGATCGCGCAGGATGCTCCCGGAAAGTTGGAGAATGCGCTTTGGCAGGGTAGCGGAGAAAAAGAAACTTTGCCGCTGGGCGGGAAGCAGGCGGATCACCCGTTTGATATCGTGGATGAACCCCATGTCCAGCATCCGGTCCGCTTCGTCCAGCACAAACCACTCCACCTGGTCCAGGTGCAGCAACTTCTGCTGGACGAGGTCGAGCAGCCGGCCGGGGGTGGCCACCACGATGTCGACGCCTTTTTGTAGCTGTTGGACCTGCTTGTGTTGGGACACTCCGCCAAAAATGACCAGGTGCCGCAGGGGCAAGTGAGCACCGTAGGCTTCCATGCTTTCCCCGATCTGGATGGCCAGCTCCCGGGTAGGTGCCAGGATCAGGGCCCGCACCGGCTTCCGCTGCTTCGGCGGGCGGTCAGCCTGGGACAGAAGTTGCAGGATGGGAAGGGCAAAAGCTGCCGTTTTCCCCGTGCCGGTCTGTGCGCAGGCCAGGAGATCCCGGCCCTGCAGGGCGTGGGGAATGCTTTGGGCTTGTATGGGGGTCGGTTTATGGTATCCAGCTGTTTTTAGAGCCCGCTGAATAGGCTCAATCAAATGAAGATCGGAAAAAGACATGCGTAGATGTTGAAGAACGGCTGACGTAAACTGCGGTGAGCTTCGGAACAGCTGTCGGGTATTCGGGCAGGATCGCCCTGTATAAGATTGGACTTCGAATGGTGTCGTGTGGTCTGATCTTATCGCAAAGATACGGAAATAAGTGGATCCATAATTCGTCCGGTATGGGCCTCTCCGCAAAGTGACGGTGAACGAAAAGGTTCCGGATAGTTACACCCCCCCTGCATAAGGCGCATTCCCGCTTTCGTGCAACCTGCACTCGGTCGAGGCAGTGGACTTCCGAACCCATTCGACGATCGCGAAGTTGATCCCAAAAAACAGATCATGAACCATTACATTGCCCTGTTACTGCTTCCGCTTTTCATTCTGGCCGCTGCATGCGAGCCGGCTCCCGATTCCGGCCAGGCTGCCGAAAAAGAGCAGCCCGCCGAAGTTCGCGGGGTGGTCGAGCGGGTACTCACGGCGGAGGAGCAAGCCGCACTCACGCCCGATGAAGTGCTCGACAGCCTGCTGGACGGCAACCGCCGCTTCGTCGACAATGACCTTACCGCCCGCGATCACTCGGCCCAGGTGCGCCAAAGCACCAGTGGGCAGTATCCGAAGGCCGTCGTGCTCTCCTGCCTGGACAGCCGTATCCCGGTAGAGGATGTGTTCGACAAGGGGATCGGCGATATGTTCGTGGCCCGGGTGGCCGGCAACTTCGTCAACCAAGATATCCTGGGCAGCATGGAATTCGGCTGCAAGGTGGCCGGTGCCAAGCTCATCCTGGTGATGGGCCACGAACACTGCGGAGCCGTGAAAGCCGCTGTGGATGGCGTAGAGCTGGGCAACATCACTTCTATGCTGGCAAACATCCGGCCGGCAGTGGAGAAGGCCACTGCCGGGTTGGATCCGGAGGCCGATCGAAGCTCCAAGAACGCCGCCCTGGTGCATGAGGTATGCGTAGAAAACGTGCTGCACAACATCGAGCGCATCCGGAAGGAAAGCCCCATCCTGCGCGAGATGGAAGAAGACGGGGCCATCCGGATCGCCGGGGCAGTCTACGACATGGACAGCGGGCGAGTGGAGATGCTGTAAGGCAGCCCCTCGGCGGTGCGGTTGAATTTGATTTGGGGATTTTTCCGATATTACCGGGTGTAGCCCTAATCCAAACCCTGTAGAATGGAAAAAGACGCCCTCATCAAAGAAGTGCGCGAGTACGTAGCCCGCGGCGAAACGGAGAAAGCCATTGAGATGATGCTGGCCCAGTTGTCCGAGCTGGACGCCGACCTGTATCAGCAGATCCTGGTGCTGTCCGGCCGCTTCAACAAGCTCAAGCGCGAGCAGAATCTGGGGCTCAACCCCACGGAGAATGAGAATGAGATCCTGCATTCCATCGTGGAGATGATCGACGATCTCAAGGATAAGCACGCCGGGGTACTGCGCGAGCAGCCCCGGCCGGTGCGCCCCGCCGATGCCGATGCCAAAGCTGCCCTGGCCAGCCCCTCCGCTTCGCCTGTTCGCCGAAACATTCTCATCGGCCTGGGTGCGCTGGCCGTCGTGATCGTTGGATTCATCCTGGTGCAGAGCTTGTCGGGGCCCGGTGGGGGAGACAGCTTTGCCGGTCAGCTGGATGCCGCAGCCGTACACTTCTACCTGGGTTCCGGCTGTGGCGAAGGCACGCAGTTTGCCGAGGCTTTTCCCTATGAGGAAGTGCGAAATATCAATTTCTGCCTGGAATTGGCCTATGCGCCGCTGGAGGCCGAGCGCGAGATCTGGGTGGAGGCCGTTTACCACATGCCCGACGGTTTCGATGCGGTGGATGAGGACTACCATCTGTTGGAAGCGGGTTCGGCCTTTACCTATTATACCGGCAAGCCCTTGGGCAGCCGGGAAACGGAGCTGCCGCCCGGCCACTATCAGGTGGAAGTCTACATTGATGATGCATTTGCCGCCCAGGGAAGCTTTGATGTGGTAGTGGAGTAGAGCGAATCCTGCCTGATTCCGGAACTTTGGGGATCACTCCCTTGACGAAAGTCAAAGCAAGGTTGGCTGCTTTGTCGTAAACTGACTACCATCCAAATCCTTGCCTTATGACCATCAATGCTCACCTTCAGCGCATTACTGCCGGCAATGTAGCGGAGTACGGCTTCTTTTGCGCAAAGAATCGAAAAGACGAGGGATACCGCAAAAAGCAGGACTGGCTGCACAAGCGCTTCCGCGAAGGCCTGGTCATCTACCTGCTCCAGGATGAGGAGGGAAAAGACCTCGGCTTCATCGAATACCTACCCGGCGAACAGGCCTGGCGGCCGGTGCATGCATCAGGCTATCTGTTCATTCACTGCATCTACCTGGCCCGCAAAGCCCATCGCGAGCAGGGCCTGGGTTCCATGCTGGTTCAGCAGGTAGTAGCCGATGCCAAAGCCGCCGGCCTGAACGGGGTGGCCGTAGCCACCAGCGAGGGGCCCTGGATCGCCGGGCGGGACCTGTTCGAAAAGAACGGCTTCGAGAAGGTGGACCAAAACGGGCGTTTCGAGCTTTTGGTCCATACCCTGAAAAAGGCTCCGCTTCCTTCCTTTATCCATTGGGAGGATAATCAGGATGCCTATCCCGGCTGGCACCTGCTGCTGTCCCATCAATGCCCCTGGCATGCCAAAGCCGCCCGGGCCCTGGCCGAGACGGCCCGGGCAGCAGGTATCGACCTGCACATCCGCGAGATTCAGACAGCAGAGGAAGCCCGGCAAGGCCCCTCGGGCTTCGGTGTGTTCGCCTTACTGCACGACGGCAAACTCCTGGCCGACCACTATGTGAGCCAGACGCGCTTCCGGAACATCCTTCGGGCCGAGGGATCCGCAGATTTTTAAATATCCGCTCTCACTCGCGCACCGGATGACGGCCAAGCCATCCGATGAAGGGTTGATCCCGCTTCACTCCCGGAAGGCCAGCACCAGGTATTCGGCCGGGCTGTCGCCTATGTTCTTCACGGCGTGCGCACAGCCGTCATGCCATTCCACATCGCCGGGCTCGTGGGATTTGTCCGAGGAGCCCTCTGATTAGGCGGTGGAGGGGTTTTCGTACTCGGACAGCGCAGAGAGCCACCGGTTGCTGCGTGCGTGGTCGGGTATGATTGCACAGGCTGCGAGGGTCACCTTGGTTACGCGCAGCTTGGCGTTGTCGAATACGGGTGTGGTCATGTCGGGCACTACCTCGTACACGTCGTTGGCCAGGGCGCGCATGTCACACTCGGGCAGCTTTTCGCCGGTGCGTTGAACGACGAGGTACTCAGCGGGTCGGCTGCCCACATTTTTTACGGCGTGCTTGCCGGCCTCGTGCCAGTGCATTTGGCCTTTTTTCCAGTTTGATTGCTTGGTGGTTTCACCATCGGTCCACTCCAGCTGGTATTCGCCTAAGGCGTAAATAGCGCGTTCCTGCCCTTCGTGCATGGGCAGCGATTCACCCGCCTCCAGGCGAACGTGCATCAGTTGGGCAAACTCGTTCTCGTAGACCATCTTCACTTTATCCGGTGCAGCCCGGACGATATCCTCCACCACCTGAGTGTCTTCAGCCTGATCCGTGGTTTCGGTTTGAGAAGTACAGGCACTCAGGGTAAGTGCCAGTACCATTCCAGCAAAAAAGAAGGTTCTCATGGCATCTATGTTTTAAAAGAAAACTAAGCTCTGTTCCCCTCGCGCGCAATGAGCACCGTCATCCCGCCGCCGGAAGGCCGCGACCTTTCGGACCGGCCAAGGCCGTCGAAATGCGTCGATTTGGTCTAAAAAATTGATTTTCAGTATTTTAAAAAATATGTTTGCAAACATGGAATGCCGCGCTTCCGTTTAAAGGGCAGATAAACATAAAACCCCTTTCATTATGAAAGTAATTCGACCATTAATTATCCTAACGATAGTGAGCG
>JAJDFU010000080.1 GCA_020528935.1 Saprospiraceae bacterium
TGTCATTGAGGGTATGGCCCGGGCTCTTGTGTCTGGCCGTAGGGATCTTGGCGCGGGGGGGGCCGGCCAGGCTGTCGATCAGGAAACTGCCGATATGGGCATAGAAGGCCACCTTGGCGGCTCGCTCCGGCTCGCTCAGATAGGTGTAGCTCAGGCGGCCGCCGGCCGAATGGCCGGCCAGATTGACGCGTTCGGATCCGGTGCGGGCCCGCACGGTATCCACCAGGGCGTCCAGGGCCGCCAGGTCGGGTGCGTCCTCCTGGTCGATGCTGTTCCAGTCAAAGGCATACAGGCGATCGGCACAGGCCTCGTTGGCCAGGAAGCGCTGTACTTGCGGGGCCCAGGTATCGCCCGAGCCGAGGGCACCGTGGATGAAGATGACGGGGGCCAGGGCGGTATCGCAAACCGGCATGGGCGGCATGACGGTGCCGTCTCCGTCCTCTTCGATGTCGGGGTTGCAGGCGAAAAGGAGTAGGCCCAGGGGCAACAGCCCGGGCAGCAGGTAGGGAAGGATTTTCTTCATTGCAATCTTGGGTTTGGTCAGGAAATTGGGTTTTCGTCGCTTTTTTTTCATCGGAAGAACCGGCAAAAGGGGGGCTCCCGCCCGGCAAGCGGATGAAGGCTGCCTCTGCTTTGCGCAGGCCGGGGGCGGATGAACGGGAAACAGAATCGAATGATCTTCTCCCCTCCATCCGAACCCTTGCCCTACAAGGCGGGTGCCGGCCTGGATTGGCGGGCAGCACGGCCTGGCCTGCTATCCCAACAGCCCCTGAAGTTTCATGGCTACGCCCATATCGCCCTGCACCTTGATCTTGCCGCTCATGAAAGCGTTCATGGGGTTGAGGTCGCCGCTGAGGATGGACTCGAAGTCTTCCGGCGAGACGGACACCGTGCAATCGGCATCCTTGTCTTCCCGGCTGACGGTGTTCTCGCTGCCCGTGCCGTCCAGGTAGATCTGCTCGCCGCCCAGGTCGACCTTGAGGGTGTGGCCCAGGGCGGATGAATTGTTGGCCCGCTCCTGTATGGCTTGGAAAATAGTTTCTACACTCTGGATGTTTCCGTTTTTAGTTTGTGAAGTAGATGATTTCGCTTGTCCGTTGGCTTTGCCGTTGGTGGGCCGCGTGCCCGGCAGGGGCCCGGCCGAGGAATAGGCCTTATCGTCGATGATCATCTTGGCGATGATCTCGCGCATGATCTCGCTGGTGCCGCCGCCGATGGTGCCGATGCGGCTGTCGCGAAACATGCGGGCGATCTTGTATTCTTCCATGTAGCCGTAGCCGCCGAAGAACTGCAGGCACTGATACGTGACCTTGTCGCTCAGTTCGGTGGCCAGCAGCTTGGCCATGCTGCACTCCTTGACGGCGTACTGCCCGTCGGCATGGAGCCGGCAGCAGTGGTACACAAAGGCCCTGGTCGATTCGATCTCAGCGGCCATCTGGGCCACCCGGTGGCGCAGCACCTGGAATTTGTTGATGGGCCGGCCGAAGGCTTCGCGCTCGCTCATGTACTGCAGGGCGTAGGCCAGCGCGTGTTCGCAGGCCGCCACCGCGCTGATGGCACCGGCCAGGCGCTCCAGCTGCAGCCCGCCCATCAGGTAGAAAAAGCCCTGGCCTTCTTCGCCCAGGAGGTTCTCGGCTGGTACCTTCACCTCGTCGAAGTTGATTTCGGCCGTGTCGGAGGCGTGCCAGCCCAGCTTCTTGAGCTTGCGCGCGCTCACGCCTTCAGCCCGGCGGTCGATCACCAGCAGGCTGATGCCGTTGATGCCGGCCTCGGGATCGGTTTTGACTACCGTGACCAGCACATCGCCGTACACCCCGTTGGTGATGAAGGTCTTGGCGCCGTTCACTACGTAGTGGTCGCCGCGGCGTTCGGCCCGGGTCTGTATGTTGGCCACATCGCTGCCGGCCCCCGGCTCGGTGATGGCGATGGAGCAGAGGTACTCCCCGCTGATGGCCTTCGTCAGGTATTTCTGCTTGATGGCTTCGGAGCCGTGCTTGAGCAGGTAGGGCGAGGCCATGTACTGCTGTACGCTGGGGGTGATGGTGAAGCCACCGGAATAGCATTTGGCAATCTCCTCCAGAAAGACGACCGAGTACCAGAAGTCGGCCTCCATGCCGCCGTACTTTTCCGGATAGTTGAGCCCCAGGTAGCCCATCTCGCCGAACTTGGGCCACAGGTCCTTTGGAATGCGGCCTTGTTCTTCCCATTCGTCAATATGGGGCAGCACCTCCCGGTCCAGGAAGGCCCGGAGGGACTCCCGGAAGGTTTCGTGTTCTTCGTTGAAGTAGTAGCTGGTCATTTTTTACGGTTTTGAATGGTCTATGTCTTAGGGTCCGAACTTTTTGTCTACTTGCTGTGCTCGATGACGTTTTTACCAATGATCTCTCGCATGATCTCACTCGTACCGCCCCCGATGGGGCCCAGGCGGCTATCGCGAAAGAAGCGGGCGATCCGGTATTCCTCCATATAGCCGTAGCCGCCGAAGCACTGCAGGCATTCGGTGGCCAGCTTGTCGCTCAGCTCCGTAGCCAACAACTTGGCCATGGCGCATTCGGTGACCTGGTAGTGCCCTTCGTCATAGGCCCGGCACAGCTGGTAGTTGAAGGCGCGCAGGCGCTCCAGTTCGGCGCTCAGCTGGGCAATGCGATGGCGCAGCACCTGGAATTTTCGGATCGGCCGGCCGAAGGCCTCCCGTTCGCCCATGTACTGCAGGGTGTAGGCCAGGGCCTGGTCGCAGGCCGCCACGGCCGATACGGCCATCACCAGCCGCTCCAGTGCAAAGCGCTGCATGATGTAATAGAAGCCGGCATTTTCCTCGCCGATCCGGTTTTTTACCGGCACTTTCACGTCGTCAAAGGCCAGCTCGCCCGTATCGCTGGCGTGCCAGCCCAATTTGCGGAGCTTGGTCGCCGACAGGCCCGGGCTTTCGCGTTCCACTACCAACAGGCTGATGCCCCCGGCTCCGGCTTCGGGATCAGTCTTGGCGGCCACCACCAGGAAGTCGCTGTGCACCCCGTTGGTGATGAAGGTCTTCGAGCCGTTGAGCAGGTAGTGGTCGCCCTGCCGCACGGCCGTGGTGCGCAGGGAAGCCACATCCGAGCCGGCATGCGGCTCAGTGATGGCCAGCCCGCCGATCTTCTCCCCGGCTATGCCCGGGCGCAGGTAGGCTTCCTTCAGGTAGTCGCTACCCGATTCGGCGAGGTGGGTCAGTGCCAGCACGGGATGGGCGATCACCGCCGCGGCAAAGCCGCCCGACCAGCACCGGCTCACCTCCTCGATGAAGACGATCTGATGCCAGAAGTCCAGCGCCATTCCGCCCCATTCCCCGGGAAAGGTCAGGCCAAAACAACCCAGTTCGGCCAGGGGTTTCCAAAGGTCTCGGGGCAATTCGCCCCGCTCCTCCCATTCGTCCACCTGTGGTATGACATGCCGGTCCAGGTGGTCCCGCAGGGCCTGCCGAAAGAGCGTATGTTGTTCGTCGAAACCGTGCATTTTTTAATTATGTCACACGTCCTGAGCCTTCAGTCACCAGTCCACCATTTACCCATTCACCCAATACACCATTCCTCCACCTACCCACTCACCCGCATTCGGAAATAGGCCGTCAGAAAGCCCAATGCCAGAGCCCCGTGCAGTACGGCCGGCCGCGGGTCCGGGCTGTAGAGCAGCAGCACAGCGGTCAGTCCGGCGTGGAAGAGGGCAAAAATGCCCAGCCCCGGCAGGAGCAGCTCCAGTGCGTAGGTGCGCGACCAAAGCACCAGGGAAAAAATGCCCAGGCAGAGGGCCGACACCCCGTACATCTTGATCAGCAGGGCCGAGCCTGCATCGGGTTCCAGGCCGGGTATGTATTGGTCCAGCCCGGGCCAGAAGAGGAACGCCAGGCCGGCTCCGCCCTCGATCAGGGCATTGAGCAATAACAGGATCTTCAAGAGGCGTTCGTTTTTGTGGGTTTTCTCTTCGGTTTCAGGTGTTCTTTGGAGATGCGCGTCAGCAGCGGCATGGGCAGCAGGCGAAGGAAGCCGTGCAGCCACTGAAAGCCCTTGCCGGGAATCACCAGCTCGCGGCCGCTCATCAGAGCCCGGTAGCTGTCCTGGGCCACCACATCGGGCGTGGTGGTCATCCAGGTGCTGAACAGGCTGGAGTCCGCCATGTCGGCTGTCTGCTGGAAGCCGGTCTGCTTTACCGGGGTGGGGCAGGAGGCCGTGACCCGCACCCGGCTGCCCTGCTCGCGCAGCTCGAAGGCCAGCGCCCGGCTAAACTGCAGCACAAACGACTTGGTCGCACCGTAGGTGGCCAGCAGCGGATTGGGCTGAAAGGCCGAAATGCTGGACAAATTCAGGATGCGGCCCCGGTCTCGATCCAGCATGCCGTCCAGGAAGAAGCGCGTGAGCCGGTAGAGGGTTTCCACATGCAAGCGGATCATGGCCGCTTCCCGTTCTACCGAAATATCCTGCAGATAGCCATAGGTACCGAAGCCGGCATTGTTGACCAGCACATCCACCTCCAGGCCGAGTTCCCGGGTCCAGTTGTAAACTTCCCGGGCGGCTTCCTGCCGGGAAAGGTCCTTTTGCAGGGTGAGCACTTCGGTATCGGGATACTCTAGCTTCAATTGGGCTTTGGCTGCGGCGAGCTCGTCCTCCGGCAGGGATACCAGCAATAGCCGGCAGCCGTCGCGGGCAAAAAGACGGGCCAGCTCAAGCCCGATGCCGCTGGAACCGCCCGTAATGAGTGCGTTGGAGCATGTATTCATAAGCTGTGGTATAGGCTGATAGCTTGCAATGTTGAAAGGCCTGGTACTGAAATCCGATAGTTCAGACCCGGTCGATATCAAAATTCTTCATGATCGTCTGCTCATAAGTCGACGGCCACAGGCGCTGGATGCGGTCGATGAAGCGGGCATCCCGCCCGATGAGCACCCTCGGCTTCTTGTCCTGTATGCCGCGAATAATGACCGCTGCAGCCTCGGCAGCGGTCGTGCGGGCCATCTTGTCGAACTGTTTGCTGAATTTGTCGTGGCTTGTTCCGTCCATCCCCTCGATGTGGCGCACGATGTTGGTCTTGATCCCGCCGGGATGCACGCTGGTGAAGGTGATGTTGGTCTTGTTCAGCTCAACCCGCAGGGTCTCGGTGAATCCGCGCACGGCGAACTTGCTCACGCTGTAGGGGCCCTGGGAGGGGTAGCCGATGAGGCCGAATACGCTGGAGATGTTGACCAGTCCGGCTTCGGGCCGCTTTTTCAGCTCGGGCAGGAAGGTCAGGGTTCCGTGCACCACCCCCCAGAAGTTGACCTCCAGCACGCGGCGGAAGTCGGCCTCGCTGATCTCTTCCATTGCCCTCGGCGGCAGGGTGAAGCCGGCATTGTTGACCACCAGGTCCACCTGGCCGAACTGCTCCAGTACGTTGTCCCGGAAAGCTTCCAGGGCTGCCCGGTCGGAAACGTCGAAGGCCTCGCAATGCACGGGCCCGCCCAGGCTTTCGGCCGTTTCGCGCAGGGGGGCGTGGTTTTTGTCGTTCAGGGCCACCCGGGCACCTGCCTCGGACAGCTGACGGGCCAGTTCCCGCCCGATCCCGGAGCCCGCTCCGGTGATGACGGCTACTTTGTCGGTTAGGTTTTTCAAATGGATGTTCCTTTTGTTCTACATTTTTTGGCGGAGCCCAGACGGCCATGCCGGCCGGGACGCTTTTCGATCCGCATCACAAAGGCCGAATGCCGATAAATCATCAACCTTCCCACACTACCACTTCTTCCCGGGCGATCCAGGATTCGTATTTGTCCTGGTAAAATTCGTGCATGACCGCCCGCCGGATCTTCATGGTGGGGGTGAGCAGGCCGTTGTCCACGGTCCAGGGCTCGTTGACCACCACCAGCTGTTTGAGCTGCTCGAAGCGCGAGCGGCCGGCGTTCACTTCGGCCAGGCTGCGGGCCAGGCTTTCCCGCACCTCTTCGCGCGGAGCGCGCTTGCCCAGTTCGGAGAGCACCACCAGCGCGATGGGCTGCGGCAGGGCCAGGCCCACCACGCAGATCTGCTCGATGAAGGTGTTTTTGGCAAAGCCCCACTCCAGCGGCGCCGGTACGATGTACTTTCCCTTGGCGCTCTTGAAGGTGTCGCTCACCCGGCCGGTGAGGCGCAAGTAGCCCTCTGGCGTCAGCTCGCCCTTGTCGCCGGTGTGCAGCCAGCCGTCGCGCAGGGTTTCGGCCGTCTGTTCGGGCTGTTTGTAGTACCCGGTCATCACCCAGGGGGCTTTCATGAGCACCTCCCCGCTGTCGGGATCGATGCGCAGTTCCACATTGGGCAGGGGCTTGCCCACCGTGCCCGAACGCACCGCATCGCGCGGCATGAGGGTGCAGCCGCCGCAGTTTTCCGTCATGGCATACACTTCCTGCAGGGTGAGGCCCAGCTTCTGGAACCACTCTTTCAGCGCATCGGGGGTGGGGGCCGCTCCGGTGAGCATGATGCGCGCATCCCGCAGGCCCAGGCCCTTCTGGATTTTGGTTTTGATCAGGCTGGATACCAGCGGGATCTTCAGCAGCAGCTCGAGGCGCTTTTGGGGCAGCCGCTCGAGTATGCCGAGCTGGAATTTCGACCAGATGCGCGGTACGGCCATGAAGAGGGTAGGGCTGGCTTCCTGCAGGTTTTGGGCAAAGGTGTCTATGCTTTCGGCAAAGTAGATGGTGCCGCCGGTCATGATGGCGGCCAACTCCACGATCACCCGCTCGGCAATGTGGTTGAGGGGGAGGTAGGAAAAATACCGGTGCTCCGTACCCTCAAAGACCTTGAGGTTGTTGTGAACCTGCTCGTTGTACAGCAGGGCAGCCGGAGCGAAGTAGGTGTGCATCACGCCCTTGGGCGAGCCCGTCGTACCCGAGGTGAACAAGATGGTCCACAGGTCGTGCAGACCCGGTTGCGCCGGATCGGAAAGGGGCTCGTGGCGGCCGGTCAGCTCGTCCCAATCCAGGCCCTCGCCGACCTCGCTGTTGCCGGGATAGTGCGGGAAGCGAATGATGGAGAGGTCCTCCGGCACGCCCGGTTTTTGCTGCTCCCATTCCTCCAGTTTGCCCACGAAGAGGGCCTTGGCATCGCTGAGGGCCAGCACTTCGCGCAGCTGATCCGCCGTGAGGTTGGGGTAAAAGGGCGTGGAGACGAAGCCCCCCATCATGATGGCCAGGTCGGCGATGATCCAGTGGTAGCAGTTTTTCGAGAAAATGCCCACCTTGTCGCCGGGCGCCAGGCCCAGGTCGCGCAGGGCCGCTGCCATCCGCCGGGCCTGATCGCCGGCCTCGGCCCAGCTCATGCTCTTCCATTCGCTGCCGTAGGGCTGCCTGAGGAAGGGCGCATTCGGCTGTTTGGCCTCGAATTCGTAAAAATAATCCAGGACGGTCTTGAGGTTTTCCTCCCGGAACATGGATTCGGATTCGGTCAGGACGTTTTGCGTTTTCATACCTCGTTTGATTTAGCCAATGGGATATCCTTTGCGGGTAATGGCCGCCTCAGCCACCTGCCGGCGCAAGGCCTTGGTATTGAAATGGCCCACGCGCGTGAGTTGCTCCACGGCATCGAGCAGGGCTTCCAGTTCGGCGCCCTCCGCAAAGCCCAGCAGGGCCTCCTGGCCGGCATCCTGGCAGGTTTCCGCCGCCCGGTACAACACCAGCCGGCTGATGGCCTGCCGGAGCTCGTAGTCTTCGCCACCCGATTGCTTGAGGGTGCGCAGTACGGCCGATTCGGCGGCATAGATCTGCATGAGCATATCGGCCACGTGCATGAGCACTTCTTGTTCTTCCTCCAGCTGTTGCATCAGTTTCTGGGAAGCCGACATGGCCACCAGCAAAGCCGCCCGCTTCAGATTGGCGATGCCGGTCAGGCACTGGTCGGCAAAGGAATCGCTGGCGGGTTTTCGCACCACCTTTCCGGCCTGGAAGTCCTGCATCACGGCCATGCCGCGGCTCATCAGGTCGAGCTTTCCCTTGAGGGCGCGGCGCAGCAGCATGTCTACGGTGAGCATGCGGTTGATCTCATTGGTGCCCTCGTAGATGCGGTCGATGCGGGCATTGCGGTACATGGTCTCGATGGGCGTTTCAGCGGAGTAGCCCATGCCGCCGTGCATCTGCAGGCTTTCGTCCACGACGAAGTCCTCGCCTTCGGTGTTGAACACCTTGGCCATGGCGCATTCGGTGGCGAATTCGGCGATGGACTTGAACTTGGCGTCCAGCGGATCCATGCCTTCGTGCACCATCTCGTCGTGCATGCGGTCGATGTGGCCGCCGGTGCGGTAGGCCAGGCTTTCCATGGCGTAGATGCGGGCTACCATCTCGCCGATCTTGTGCTGGATGGCGCCGAATTGGGCGATGGGCCGGCCGAATTGCACCCGCTCAAGGGCGTAGTTCAGACCGTAATCCAGTGCCCGCTTGGCGGTGCCCGTCACCGAGGTCGCCATCTTGATGCGGCCGGTATTGAGCACATTGAGGGCGATCTTGAAGCCTTGCTGGCGCTCACCCAGGAGGTTTTCCACCGGCACGGGTACGTTCTCGAAGAACACCTGCCGGGTGGACGATCCCTTGATGCCCATTTTTTTCTCCTCGGCCCCCAGGCGGATGCCGCCGTACCCTTTCTCCACGATAAAGCAGGAGAGGTTCTTGTCGTCCTCGATCTTGGCGAAAACGAAGAAGAGATCGGCATGGCCGGAACTGGTGATCCACATCTTCTGGCCGTTGAGGATGAAATGGCTCCGGTCGTCGCTGTACACGGCCTGGGTCTTGCCGGAATTGGCATCGCTGCCGGCACCGGGCTCGGTGAGGCAGTAGCAGGATTTGATCTCCGCCGAGACGATGCCGGGCAGGTATTTGGCCTTTTGTTCGGCATTGCCGTAGAGGAGAAGGGGCGCTACACCCAGGCTGGTCTGCACGCCGATGCTCAGGCCGAAGGCCCAGCTCGCATAGGCGATCTCGCCAAAGGCCAGCTGCGTGACGAAGTCGGCTTCGAAGCCGCCGTACTCCTCGGGTACGCCTATGCCCAGGAAGCCCATTTCGCCCATCTGCTCCAGGAGGCCCGGCGCCAGTTCGCGCCCTTTCGGACCGTCAAACAGCTCGTGCCGGCTTTCCACTTCCTTGTTCAAAAAATCGCGTACGCTTTTGCGCAGCATGATCTGCTCTTCGTTGAAATCCTCCGGGCAGAATACGCTTTCCGGATCGGCTTCCCGCAGCAGGAATTCGCCGCCTTTGAGAATGCTGGTGCTGGTGGTTTCCATGGTGATAGACGATTTTTTTTACAGTTCAAAAATGCTGCCCCACAGGCGTTGCCCCCCGTCAATATAGACCGTTTCGCCCGTAATGTAGTTTGCCATGGGGCTGGCGAGGAAATTGGTAAGCCAGGCGACCTCCTCGCAGGTGCCCAGGCGCTTCATGGGTATGGTCCTGGCAATGCCCTCCACGAGCTGGGGCGGATAGTTCTCCAGGCCCGTGCTCTGGATGATGCCCGGCGCTACGGCATTGATGCGGATGTTGTACTTGCTCCACTCTACGGCCAGCGACTTGGTAAAGTTGTCGATGCCGGCCCGGGCCGCCCCCGTATGGGTCATGCCGGGAAAGCCGCGGTAGATGTTGACGATCATGTTCACGATCACGCCCTCCTTTTGCGGGATGAAAAAGGCCTTGGCCATGGTTTGGGTCATGTACCAGGTGCCGTTGAGGTTGTTGTTGATCACGGCATTCCAGCCCTTGGGGCTGATGTCTTCGGCCAGGCTGGGGAACTGCCCGCCGGCATTGTTGATGAGGATGTCGAGCCGGCCGTCCTTCGCTTTTATGGCTTCTGCCGCGGCTTCCACCTCTTCCAGCTCGCGAATGTTGCACACCAGATAGTCGCAATCGCCCTGCGGGTTCAGCTTTTCCAGGGCGGCTTTCAGTTTTTCCTCCTTGCGGGAAGCAATGTACACCCGGGCGCCCAGCTGCAGCAGTTGCTCGGCTATGGCGTAACCGATGCCCGTGCCACCGCCGGTGACCAGGGCAATTTTATCTCGAAACAGGTTGTCAGCAAACATCGGGTTCGTTTGGTTAATGCTTTTGTGTTTGATGGTTTCCACTTTGTTCTTCTTCTCCTCCGGCTTCTTCCACGGCCGATACCCATACCGGTACGCCGTTGAACACGGCATTGCCCGACAGGCCGTCCACGGTACCGTCGTCGGTCAGGCGGTTGACGTTCCAACCGGGATGGCGATTGGCCAGCGCCAGTTGTGTGCCTTCCAGCTGGTGCCCCCAGCCGTGCGGGATGCTTACCACACCGGGCATAATATCTTCGGTGAGCTCGGCCTTTATGGTCAGGGAGCCCGATTTCGAGGCGATCTGTACGGGCTCTCCGTGGCGTATGCCGCGCGCCCTGGCATCTCCGGGATGCAGCAGGGCCGTACAGCGGTCGGGCTGCTTCATCAGGCGCGCGTAGTTGTGCATCTAGGAATTGTTGCTCTGCAGATGGCGACGGCCAATGAGCAGAAGGGCGTCGTTCCCTGATCGTACGTTCAATCGCGGTTCCACCTTGGGCAATTTGCTCGCCAGGCAATCCGGAACAACCCGGATCCGTTTTTCGGCGGTGCAAAGCCGGTTGGGCGGATTGGGTGTCAGAGGGCCCAGGTCCACGCCGTGGGGATGGGCCTTGAGCTTTTTCAGACTTAGCCCATCGCGCCGGCCCGGCCGGCCCCCCCATGTGCCGTATGGGCCCAGGCGCAGACCGAGATGGCACCGCCGCTCAGGGTGGAGCCAGCCGTGGACGGCCGGCTGGGGGAGTAGCCAGGGCGCGTGCAGGGGCCGGGGAGAGAGG
>JAJDFU010000066.1 GCA_020528935.1 Saprospiraceae bacterium
TTCAACGGTCCGCCCGGGTTTTCCGCCTTGAGTGGGATTTTACAACCTGCCCCCCTAAGGTTCTCCAACTTCGGAGGGCGGAACTTTACCGCTTTTGCTTCCCGCCTTTCCGGTGCTTCTGGGGCGGGCTCGGCGGCCGGTTGGTGCTGGCCACGCGCACGGGCATATCTTCCAAGTAGAGGCCCTCGAAGGCCTGCACCACCTCCCGGCTGTAGCCGGCTTCCACTTCGAAGTAGGTTTGGCCTTTGCGGATATCGATCCGGCCGATGCGCATATCGCGATCCTGCACGTAGTCGTTGAGCAGGCCGATGAGGCGCTTGGGGTTCAGCTGGTGGCGATAACCCAGGTTGATGGTCATGCCCTGGAAAGCCGCCTGATTCCGCTTCCCCTTCCCGTTCGATCCTTTCGAGGCAGCTGCAGCACCGATATTGAGGTCCGGGGCGTCCTTGTAGTGGGCCAGAAAGCGGTTGAATTCCACCGAGACGAACTGCTTGATCAGGGCCTCGCGATCCAGACCCTCCAGCTTTTCCTGGATGGCCGGCAGGAAAGGCGCGATCTCTTCTTCGTTGACCGTGGTTGCTACCACCGAATCCACCAGGTGCAGCACCTGTCGCTCGCAAATGGAACGCCCGTCCGGCACGACCTTCTGTTTGAACGCCTTGCCCGACATTTTCTCCAGTTCTGCGATCCGGCGGGTCTCCCGGCTGTGGACCAGCGAAATGGAAATACCGCTCTTGCCGGCCCGGCCCGTGCGCCCGCTGCGGTGAATGTACACCTCGGGATCGTCCGGGAGCTGGTAATTGATCACGTGGGTGATATCGTCCACGTCCAGGCCGCGAGCGGCCACGTCGGTGGCGACCAGCAGGTCCAGCTGGCGGTCGCGGAATTTTTTCATCACCTGATCGCGCTGTGCCTGCGACAGATCGCCGTGGATGGCGTCGGCCCGGTAACCGTCGCGATTGAGCCGGCCGGCCACTTCGCCGCATTCGCGGCGGGTGCGGCAAAAAACGATGCCGTAGATGCCGGGAAATAGATCGGCCAGGCGGCGCAGGGCGGCGTAGCGGTCCTTGGCGCGCACCGCGCAATAGAGGTGTTGCACGCGATCGGCGCCGGCATTGCGCTGCCCCACCTGAAGGTTGAGGGGGTCCTGCATGTAGCGCCTGGCGATCTTGGCCACGCCCGCAGGCATGGTGGCCGAAAAAAGCAGGGTCTGCCGTTGCTCCGGCGTGCTTTCCAAAATGGCGTCCAGGTCCTCCTGGAAACCCATGTTGAGCATCTCATCGGCTTCATCCAGGACCAGGTAGCGGATCTGGGCGAGATCCAGCACACCGCGGCGGATCAGGTCCAACGTACGGCCGGGAGTGCCCACCACCACCTGCACGCCCTTCTTCAGGGCGCGGATCTGCTTTTGAATATCTGCACCGCCATAGACGGCCACCGCCCGGTAGGCGGGCACGAAGCGGGCAAAGGTGTCGAGGTCTTTGGATATCTGCAGCGCCAACTCGCGCGTGGGCGACAGGATAAGGGCCTGCACCTGCGGCAGATCGGTATCCAGCTGGTTCACCAGTGGCAGGCCGAAGGCGCCGGTCTTGCCGGTGCCGGTCTGGGCCAGGGCCACCAGATCGCGCTGATCCTGAAGAATAGCGGGAATGGCTTGCGCCTGAACGGGAGTGGGTTGTTCAAAACCCAGGGCCGCAACGGCCTGCTGCAGTTCGGAGCGGAGCCCCGTCTGTTCAAAAGAGGTCATGTGTGTAAGCTTGTAAGTCGTCTCCCAACCTTACACACCCCAACGTATGCGGACAGGAAATGGACTTGGCAAAAAAAAGGACGGGCAATGGGTCAATATCCCGGGGCCCGTGATTCCGCTCCATGTGCCGTGTGTTGGGGCAGCATGAGCGGCCACTGCGCAGATGCGAGTGCAAAGGTAGGTGGATTTTCCCGATATTGATAATCATTATTTCAAGGTTACACTGACCCGTGGAGGTTCAGCCCTTAATTATCTTTTCTATCTTTATCTTTGTTCTGTTTCTTCTATCCAATAAAACTACCTTTTATAAGACTCCATTAGCATAAATGCGACCAGAGGACCGAAGTAAAATCACCGAACTCATCGGCAATAATAAGGGGCAGGAAGCGCTTGATCATCTGCTTCAACTGGCTTCCGAAACACCACACCTGGAAGAGCGCCTACTCGTCCTAAAAGCCTCGTTACGGGATCTTCAAGGCCAGTACGACCTGGGGAGCCTGCCTCGCGAGACCTATCGGATTGAGCTGACCAAGATCCATGCAGGTATTCTGGGTATCATTCGGGATTGGAACGTGCCGAGCCATGATAAACGAGTCCATGCTCAAGGGAAGCTCCCCTCTTCGTCCGCCCGTATTTTTTTGGGTATAGGCTTACTCCTTGCCGTTCTCGTCCTGGGCCTTTGGGGCGTTCGGTCGTTTTGGGGGCCAGAAGATATTTCAAATGCTAATGATTCAAGCGTTCTGGTACCTCCCAAACCGGATTCCGACACAATTCTGGACAAAAAGCGAGATAATAAATCTACAAAGCCTTCAGATCCTTCCCAGAAGGCCAAGACGAACGATGGGTCTGCCACCCCCGATCCCACCTACTTTCGCACCGGCGAACAAGCTCATACGGCTCTATTAGTATTAGACGAATTTGATAAACCGATAATGGAACTGGCACACAAACTCCAATCGGCAATCAGATCCTCTGGAAAAACAGTCTCCGTTCAGTTTCTGCGGCCGACTTTTGTTTCCCATGGCCATCTGGATGCCTTAGCACGAGGAAATACCGCCATCTTGTCAAAAAATCAAGTGAGTAACTGGGTCGACAAACTGATGGTCGTTCAATTCAAAGGACCGGTCCGTTACACAAACGAAACCATGGATTTCGGGATAAAGAAAGAAATGAATGTCAAAGCTAAGGCTACGTTATTCTGGTCCATTTTCAATACATCTTCCGGACTTTCCATGAACCGGGGCAATCGATTATTCGAAGGCACGGGGCCGGATAAGAATGCTGCTCGCCAAGATCTATTTAGCAAGATCGCTACAGAATTAAAAACTCACTGAACAATAGCTTAATTTGGATAGGTGAACGAATAATAAAAGGTTCCACCTCTGCGGTCTTCATCTACTTTGATCTGTTTTTCCGGCTGATCCAGGCTGCGAAGTTTTCTGCAATACTGCCAAAGGCGTTGCGAGAATTTCCAGGGTGGGTAATATTTACCCCGATCATCAAAAAACGGAAGGCGTACTTCGTCGAGAATGAGCGAGTGCTCGTTATTTCCCCGGGAGCGGTAGCTCAACACTTGTTCATCAATAAATGCGAGCAAGACCATCCTCAAAGGGGCATAGGCACCGTCCATTTCCGTGTTCATGTTTAAATCCGAAAGATCGGCCTGGAAATGCAACTGAACCGGCTGGCCTTCTATGACCAACCGTTCCACACGTTGAGCCAGAGCCTCCAGAAGCCCATTATCAAGACAGCGCCGAAAGGCCCGTTTGACGAGATTTCCCGGATCGTGATAATCGACATAATTGCTCTTGCAAACTTCCTCGATCAAGGACAAGCTCGTAGCTGTAAAAAATCCACTAATCTGTAAAACGGCCCGATTACCTTCACTAGGGTTTTTCTCATAAGTGTAGTCCAATTCCAGATGGATATCTGCACCGGAGTATTCAAGGAACTTATCTTTGATGGTCTGCGCCCGATCCAGCCCTTTAAAAACCTGGTCTTGTTCAGCCTTACGCAATTTGGCTTCACAATCAAGAACCTTGTATCCTTCGGCCAGAAGTTCTTTTTGCACTTCCGCCTTGGCACATTGGTAATAAG
>JAJDFU010000331.1 GCA_020528935.1 Saprospiraceae bacterium
CCATATAGGTGGCCTGGGGAAAATCCGCATCGGCCTGGCCTTCGCCGGGCTCCCGGATCACGGTTTGGCGGGTGAAGGGCGCCTGCAGGTCGGAAAAATCCCACTGCTGGGGCCCCCCGCTGCTGCCCAGGTCGAGATCACCGGGCATGTTGTCTCGCTGGGTGAAAAGGGTGTCGCCCGGCACCGGAAAGGTGGTGGAAGGAACGACGATCTGCGCCTGGCCCAGGCAGACAGTGAAAAGAACGGTCAGAAAAGCGAGTAGAGCGTGCTTCATGAGATGGATATCCAGTGAGACCCTAAATGTAGGAAATAACCATTTGAATCTGGTAAGGGCACAGGTTAATCCTCCGTTAAAATGCCTGAAGACGCACCAGCTTCTCATATTCGCCTTCCTGGGCGAGCAGACTCTGGTGGTTGCCGCGCTCCACGATGCGCCCTTCGTGCATCACGACGATCTCGTCGGCGTGTTGGACGGTACTCAGGCGGTGGGCGATGACGATGCTGGTGCGGTTCTGCATGAGCTTGAAGAGGGCTTCCTGTACCAGCTTTTCCGCCTCCGAATCCAGGGCCGAGGTGGCTTCGTCCAGGATGAGGATGGGCGGATTCTGAAGGACGGCCCGGGCGATGGTGAGGCGCTGGCGCTGGCCGCCGCTGAGCTTGCCGCCGCGATCGCCCACTACCGTCTGGTAGCCCTGCTCGGTGGATAGGATGAACTCGTGGGCATTGGCGATGCGGGCCGCCTGGATGACGTCCTCTTCCCGGGCGTTCTCCAGGCCGAATACGATATTGTTGTAAATGGTGTCGTTGAACAGGATGGCTTCCTGGGTTACGATGCCCATCAGCCGGCGCAGGTCTTTCATGCGGTATTTTCGGATGTCGAGGCCGTCCAGCAGGATGCGTCCGCGGCTGACCTCGTAGAAGCGGGGCAGTAGGTCGACCAGGGTCGACTTTCCCGCACCGGAAGCGCCTACCAGGGCGATGATCCTGCCCTTGGGAATGTCCAGGTCGATCCGGTTGAGGACCCAGCGTTCGCCTTCGCGATAGCGGAACGAGACGTCATCGTAGCAAATGCCCTCGCGAAAGGCGGCGATGGGTTGTGCATCCGGCGCATCCTGGATCGCTACCGGCGCATTCAGGATCTGCTCGATGCGGGTCAGGGCGGCGGCCCCTTTCTGGATGTCGTACTGGGCCCGGGAAAACTTTTTGGCCGGATCGATCACGTTGTAGAAGGCAAATATGAAGGTGAGAAAGGCCGCCGCTTCCAGCTTTCCGCCGAACACCAGGGTGGATCCGTACCACAGCAGCACGGCTACGGTGGCAATGCCCAGGAATTCGCTCAGGGGCGAGGCCAGGTCGCGCCGCCAAAGCAGGCGGGTGAGCAGGCGGCGATAGCTGTTGTTGTCCTCAGCGAATCTGGCCGCCTGGTAGCTCTCGGCATTAAAGCCCTTGATGATGCGCAGCCCTCCCAGGGCTTCTTCCATGCGCGATACCAGGGTGCCCAGTTGTGCCTGCACCCGGGCGGAGCTTCGCTTGAGCGTGCGGCCGATGCCGCCGATGACCAGCCCGATGAACACGATGAGCACCATCACAAAGAGCGTGAGCCCGGGGCTGATGTAAAGCATGAAGCCCAGGGCCCCCAGCAGAATGAGGGGCTCCCGGAATACCGTCTCGATCACGTTGAGCATGCTGAACTCCACTTCCTGCACATCGGCGGTGGCGCGCGAAAGGAGGTCGCCCTTGCGCTCCTCGCTGAAGTAGGCGAGGGGCAGCACCAGGAGCTTATCGAACAGGCGGGCCCGCAGGTCGCGCACGATACCGTTGCGCACCGGCGCCATGAAAAACATGGCCAGGTAGCGGAACAGGTTTTTCAGGAAAAAAACGACGAGCAGTGCCCCGCACACCAGGGTGAGTGCCGCCTGCTTCCCCTGCTCGAGGATCAGGGTACTCAGCCAATAGCGGCTGTATTGCTGCAGGCCGTCCAGCGACCAGAGTTGTTCCGGCGGCCGGGTCACTAATTCCGTCTGATCAAAGAGAATGTTGAGGAAAGGGATCAGCAGCGGAATGCTCAGGGTAGTGAATACGGCCGTGAGGACATTGCTCAGGATGCTGAGTCCCAGGAGGCCCCGATAATGGCCCAGATACCGCATTAATCGCCAAAAACTGCGCATAGCGATCCGTTCACAATTGCAGGAAAGCCTCGATCGCAACCGGGCTTACTGCAAGTTACTTTTTATGGTTGGGTTCTTCGCTCAGGTCGAAGGTGTTGAGGAAGCCCGTGTGGTAGTTGCCGGCCCGGAATTCCGGATCGCGCATGAGCCGCTGGTGAAAGGGCACGGTCGTCTTGACGCCCTCAATGATGAATTCGTCCAGCGCGCGCTCCATCTTGGTAATGCATTCCTCGCGGGTGCGGGCCCGGCAGATGAGTTTGGCGATCATGCTGTCGTAGTAGGGGGGTATGGAGTAGCCGGAGTACACGTGGGTGTCTACCCGCACGCCGTGCCCTTTGGAGCTGTGGAAGCTCCGGATGGTGCCCGGGCTGGGCCGGAAATTATTGAAGGGATCTTCGGCATTGATGCGGCATTCCATGGCATGTCCGCTGGGGAAGTAGTTGCCGCCGGTGATGACCTCACCGGCCGCGATCTTGATCTGTTCCTTGATGAGGTCGTGATCAATGACCTCCTCGGTCACGGGATGCTCCACCTGAATGCGGGTATTCATCTCCATGAAGTAGAAGTTGCGGTGCTTGTCCACCAAAAACTCCACGGTGCCCACGCCTTCGTATTGAATGAATTCGCCGGCCAGGATGGCCGCCTCGCCCATGGCCTTGCGCAGCTCGTCGGTCATAAAGGGGGAAGGGCACTCCTCCACCAGTTTCTGGTGGCGGCGCTGGATGGAGCAATCGCGCTCCGACAGGTGGACCACCTTGCCCTTCTGATCGCCGGCGATCTGAAACTCGATGTGGCGAGGTTCTTCCACGAATTTCTCCAGGTAGATGCCGTCGTTGCCGAAGGCGGCTTTGGCTTCCTTGCGGGCCATTTCCCACTGGCGGTTGAACTCCTTGTCCTCCCACACAATGCGCATGCCCTTGCCGCCGCCGCCGGCCGTGGCTTTGAGGATGACGGGAGAGCCGATCTCCTTGGCCAGCTTGCGCCCCTGCTTGCCGTCGCGCAGCAGTCCGTCGGAGCCGGGGATCACCGGTACGCCCGCCTTTACCAGCGTGTCTTTGGCGGTGATCTTGTCGCCCATCTTGCGGATCTGCTCCGGTGTGGGGCCGATAAACTTGATGCCGTATTCCGCGCACACCTCGGCGAAGTCGGCATTTTCGGCCAGAAAGCCGTAGCCGGGGTGGATCGCATCGGCATTGGTGATCTCCACCGCAGCCATGATGCGGGGGATGCTCAGGTAAGAATCGGAGGATTTGGGCGGACCGATGCACACGGCCTCATCGGCAAAGCGCACGTGCAGGCTGTCCTTATCGGCCGTGGAATAGACGGCCACGGTCTTGATCCCCATCTCCCGGCAGGTGCGGATGATGCGCAGGGAAATTTCCCCCCGGTTGGCAATGAGTACTTTATCGAACATGCGTTGCAATTCGGTTTTGCGGAATCCGTTTCCGCATTGAGTTGGTGCGAATGGGACGGCTTGGCTCAACCCGCCGGTTCCACCAAAAAGAGGACTTGATCGTATTCGACCGGCTGAGCATCCTCGACCATGACTTTAACGATCTTGCCGCCGATCTCGGATTCGATCTCGTTGAACAGCTTCATGGCCTCCACAATGCACACTA
>JAJDFU010000064.1 GCA_020528935.1 Saprospiraceae bacterium
ATCCGCAGGATCGTCAGCCCTTCGGGCGGAAAATTCGGTGAATTTTCCGGGTTAGCCCGATTATAAACCTCTACATATCAACATGCTATTGAATGGAAGAGCATTTCAGTTGCGTTCATTCATTCATAATCCGGGCTAAAACGGATAGCCAAACGACAGGTTGAACTGCAGGTTGTCCTTGCGCCAGCCGCCGTAGAAAAAATCGATCTGGTTGCCCACCCAGCGTTCGCCTTCCGGCAGCCAGGGCTTGGTGAGCGGCATGGCCACATCCAGCCTCAGCACCAGGGGGTTGATGTTGAGGCGCAGGCCCAGCCCAACGCCAAAGCCCAGCTCGCGGTAGAAGCTGTCGAAGCGAAAGTTGGCCTGGTCTTCGAAGCTGCGCAGCACCCACACATTGCCTACATCGGCAAAGGCCGCCAGCTCGAAGAGCGAGGTGAGCTTGTGCCGGTATTCGATGCTCGACTCGATGTGCACATCGCCGCGCCCGGCGAACAGGGTCAGGGCATTGCCCTCCTCATTGAGCTGTAAGGTGCCCGGCCCCAGCTCGCGCAGCGCGTAGGCCCGCACGCTGTTGGGGCCCGCCACGCTGAACAGGTTGAGAAAGGGCAGAAAGAGTTCCGCTCCGAAGGGATAGGAGATATCCACGACCAGGCGGGCCGCCAGGCTGTGTTTTTTGCGGGGGAAGATGTAGAAATACCGAAAGTCGTTCTCCGTCTGCAGATAGTAGCTCTGCAGGGACTGGGGCATGAAGAACTGAAAGTTGGGATCCGGCAGGATCGCATTGCCGATGAAGGACAGCCGGCCGCGATAGAAGTAATTGTGGCGCTTGAGGCGCTTCTCCCGGCTGTCGAACAGGAAGGTGTAGTTCGGTCGCCAGTAGATCATGTCCTCGAGCTGCAGCAGCAGGTTGAGCGAACTGCCGAAGATCTGTTCCAGTTCCTCGTCCAGCTGCCCCTCGGAGATTCTATCGATGATCTCGTCCAGGTTTTCCAGGTCTTCCGGGCTGAGGGTGCCGTCCACAATAGCCTGGAGCAGGTCCTCAAAAAGCGCCAGGATGGTAAGGAATTGCTTGAGTTCTTCATTGCCAAAGGTGCCGAATTGGACGCCGATGCCCAGCGGGTTGAATTCGTGGCGGATGTGCGGCTTGCGCTGCCACTGGTAGCCGAAGGTCGCTTCCAGGGAGTTGACCCCGATGAAGGGGGCGTAGGAGGAGTCGCGCCCCAGCTCGTCGCGGATGGCGGGAAATTGATCATCCGGCAACAAGTTCAGGAAAACGCCCGCCCCCTCCAGGGGCAAGGTAGCCCGCTCGCGCTGGAAGAGGATATTGAGCCGGGTATTGGCGCGATTGAGCTGGCGATACTGGCTTTTTCCGAAAAGGGGCAGCTTCAGACCGGGAATGCTCAGGGTAGCTTCTATCCCGCTTTTTTCATAAAAATTGCCGACGGCATCGCCCACGGGAAAGTTGAGGTTGGTAAACACGCGCAGGCGCAGGTTTTCGGAACCCTTGAACAGATTGCGGTTGGTGTAGATCAATTCCGCTTCCGGGCTCAGATACTGGCTGTTTTTATAGGCAAGCCCGATAGAGCCCTCCAGGTTCTGCGAGGTTTTGGGCGTGAGCGACACGAACATGTCCAGCGAATCGGTATCCGGAATCCGCTCGTACTGGATATTCACAAACGAGAAGGTGTTGAGGTTGACCAGGCGCTTGAGGGAATTGTGGTGATAGCGAAGCCGGTAGCGGTCGCCGGGCCGAAACAGGATCTGATCCGCCAGAGGACGAAGCCGGAAGCGATGCGGCCGGTATCGAAATAGGAAGGAAACACCTTGGTAGGTCTCTTCCTCGTAGGCCTCGGCATAGGTCCGGTCGTAATCGGGAAACACCTCAATATCCCGGATGTAGTACGGCCGCAGGTCGGAGGGCGGAGCCTCGGGCTTCAGCTTCAGGCGCAGGGCCACCTTGCGGTCGGCATGGGTGGAGTCCACCTGAAAAAGGAGGTAGTCCTTGCTGAAAAAGTAATACCCTTTCCGCTTGAGCTGTTCTTCGATGCGGGCTGCCTCGGCCTGTACTGCGCTCAGGGTATACACCTGGCCCGGCCGCAGCTTTTCCGAGGGGGGGATGCGCTCGATCAACGGCCCGATGGTGGGATGATCGATCTGCCGGCTCAGGCTGTCGATGCGATAGGGCTCGCGGAGGTCGAGGTGGTAGATCACCTTGGCTTTTTGGTCTTTTTTTACCACCTCCCCTTCCACCTGCCCGTCGAAGTAGCCGTTGTTGAACAGCCGGTTGGCGACCACCTTTTCCACCTTCGGCACGTAGCTCTCGTCGAGCAATACAGGCGCCTGGCCGAGCTTGTCGCGGGCCCAGGGCAGCAGGCCCTTTTCCTTGCCGTTGTCGAACAGTTGATAGAGGTAGCGGCGAAGCGGCAGGCCCAGGATCCTGGAATTGGGGCTGGGACTCAGTGCGCCCTCAGCCTCGGCCATGACCTTGCCGGTCGCCAGTTTCTTGTCTTCGCCCCAGTCCAGCTCGGCCCCCTTGTACAGGTAGGCATCCTCCGGTATGGATTTGGTGGACGAGCAAGCCCCCGACAGCAGAACCAGCGCTGCTCCGACACCAAGTGCATATGCCGCAGGCGTCCTTGCAGCCATTTCTATTCCTTTTGGTTGAGGCTGTCCGGGGAATTACCCCGGGTGGTATCCGCCGGCACGGGCCGCCGGAAGTTCTTCCGGAAGAACAGGCGGTTGAAGTCCTGGGAGATCAGGAAGGCCCCCCCGATCTTATTGACGTTGCCGGCCACAAAGTCGTCGTCCACATATTCGTTGAAGACGCGGATGCGCAGGCTCCGCTTTTTGTTGAGGGCATACTCCACCGCTATATTTTCCAGGAAGGACTGCATGCCCGTGCCGCGTGCCTCGTCCTGGTCGCTGCCGGCTATGCCGTCCACCTCTACGGACAGCCGGTCGTTGAAGAAGCGCTTTTTCAGCCCGATCCGGAAATCGGTTTTGTCCAGATCAAATTGCCCGCCTTCGCTCAGGGTTTCGATGCCGAAGTCCAGCTCCACGAAGTTGACGTAGCGGTTGGCCAGGCTGTTGAGCTGGCTGCTCAGCAGGTTGCCCACCTCTTGTTGTACGTTGACCACCGGCCTGCCGCCCCCACCGCTGAGCCGGAAGCTGTTGAACAGGATGAGGCTGAAGGCCTGGGTGTTCATCTCGGAGGGGTTTTTGCGCAGGTTGTCGAGGGCCGAGCCCACCAGATCGGCGCTGTTGTTGCCGGGCACCTGCGGATACGTGATATTGGCACTCAGTTCGGCCTCCTCCAGGGTGCCCTCGGCCTGGATGTCCACCAGGAATTCCTGCCGGCGCCTCAGGGGCGTGAGCCGGTCGGCATCGGCATCGGGGTCGAGGTTGCCGTAGGTGCTCACCAGCAGGTCGGCCGCCGATTTGGCCCGGTAGCCCGCTTTCAGGTTGAGCGAGGGGTTGTCCACCGCGCCCGTGAAGGTGAGGGTGCTGCCGTCCTGCAGTTCAAATTCCTTCTTGATCACATCCTGGAAGGTAAAAAAGTACTTGCTGCCCGATACATCCAGCTGGCCCGTCAGCTCCATGTCGCCCCGCGGCAGGTAGGACAGGCTCAGGTCGCCCTCGGCCTTGCCCTCCAGCCGGTCGTTGGTGCGCTTGTTCACAATCACCGTCAGCTCCAGGGCTTCATCCAGGGAGACGGAAACCGTGGCCGAAATGCCGCGTTCGCGTTCCGAGATGTTGGCCTGCGTGCTGTCCGCCATGGCGTCAAGAAGCTCGAAGTCCACGAATTCCACCAGGCCCTCGCCCGTCTCAATATCCCCCAGC
>JAJDFU010000663.1 GCA_020528935.1 Saprospiraceae bacterium
GGCTGGGGCTGGTGGCGTAGCTCCCGGCCAGAGAGCGTGGACAAGGTAGAGAAGCTGTGGAACGTCGGCATGAAAGAAGTATTGGTGAGCGACGGTCCGGTCGCCAAACGGCTCCGGTTTATCTGGCCGGATGGTGCTGACGGCGTAGTCGACACCATCCTGAGCAGGGCGACCCTGGCCGACGATTTTGCCCTCAAAAAAGAAGCGGCCCGCATCTGCGTGGCGGGCTCTCTGGCCGGGAGCTACGCCACCAGCCCCAGCCCGGATTTTCAGGAGGTCATTCGGGATCCCGCCGTCGCGTTTTATTCCAGCGAAGAGCTGCACGTGGCCAAGGACGGCTCCAAGCTGCAGGAAATCGTGGAGCGGGTAGAAGAAGGGCACTACCTGCCTTACATCGATGCGATCTATCCGTTCGGGGAACTGGTCAGGGCCCACGAGGCCATGGAACGCAACGCCTTTGCCGGAAAGGTAATCGTCGTACTGGACCGCTGAGGCAGGCAGGTACAGGTATCAAGTGCGGGTAACGATCATCCCAAGCGGTAGGCCTCCACCGGGCCTTCCTCCAATTGCGTTGCGAAGATGCATCTAAAACCGGCTCAGGCCGTAGAGCAGAGCCAGTCCGGCGACCAGGGCGGCGAAGTGCAGGAGGTTGTTGGCCAGGGTCTCCTCTTTATTGATTTGCGGGATCAGGTCGGATGCCCCAATGTAGAGAAAGTTGCCGGCTCCAAAAGCGATGAGGTAATCGGTATTGATCTGGAAGCGGATGGACGCGAAATAAACGACCAGCCCACCGAGCAGAAAGGTCAAGCCGGAAATCAAATTGAACCACAGGGCGCTGGCCTTTTTCCAGCCGCCGTGCACCAATACGCCAAAATCGCCCAGTTCCTGCGGAACCTCGTGCATGGCAGCCGCCAGCCAGGCCATAATGCCCAGCTGAACATCCACCAGGAATACGCCCCCGACGGCCAGCCCGCCCAGAAAATTGTGCAGGCCGTCCGCGATGAGGATCAGATAGGTAGAGGGCTCCACGTGGTCCATCAGATCCCGGTGGCAATGATGCCAGTGCATGAACTGCTCCAGGGCCAGAAATACCACGAAACCGGCAGCCGCGGTCAGGAAAACCGGCCCGGGGCTTTCGATCTGGGCAAGGGCGAGGGGCAGCATGTGAAACAAGGCCCCGCCCAGGAGCGAGCCGGCCGCAAAGGCCACCAGGGGCAGCAGGATCCGTTGCAGGGTCTGTTCCCGCAACACAAGGGTCACACTGCCCACCAGCGCAATAGCGCTCATCAGCAGGCCGCTGCCGAGGATCCAGAAAAAGGTGTGATCGAGCTCCATAACGTCAGGAAAGTTATGCCGATCCGGGATTCCAACCGATCAGCAAGCTCAGGGCGGTCATTGACTTCGGTCATTGCAGCTGGCAGAACACTACCTTAAACTGTACCTACTCCATACCGTCTGCACCGTTTTCGATATGGGGCGTTGCGTATTGGACTTGTTCAAAATCCATTCGACATGAAAGATCTGAATCAACTGCTGGTCGATATCACGCGCCTCACCGCGCGCATAGAGACGCAGTATCCCGAACTGTATCGCTTTCTGGAAGAAGCGCCCATAACCATCCCTTCCGATGCCCAACCCCACCTGGACCAGCCAACCATGGCCGCCTATCTCGAAAGCCTGAAGGAGCTGGTGCGGCAATACGAGAAGACCCACGCGGAGCACAATCCGACGGCGGCCGATGCCCGCCACGAAAAGGGCGGCGGCGCCTTTGCGGGCATCCGCCTGTTGCTTTGTGAAAACCCCCTGCCCCCTCTGGAAGAAGCCATCGAAGCCGCCCGGGCGGAGTTGCCCCGCAGCAACTTTTACACCGAAGCCTATTCGGCGCCTCTGCGCAGGCTGCTCGCCGAGCGGATCGGCATCTCCGAAGACCACCTGCACATCAATGCCGGCTCGGAGCTCATTCTCCGGCAATTGTTCGACCGCCTTGGGCAACAGGTGCATTTGCTGACCCCCACCTATGCCCTTTTTCCGGAGATCGCCGGGCGCTATACCGAGACCCGCATGCGCCCGGAAAACGACTTTCGCATGGATCTGCGCGAGGTAGCGGTGCCGGAGGGCACGACCCTTTTCGTGATCGTGAACCCCAACAATCCCAACGGGGCGACCGTTGACCTGGCCCCCCTGCCGGACATGCTGCGCGCCCATCCGCATACGTACTTCCTGGTGGATGAGGCCTTCATCGGGCTGGCCGGCCGGTCCGTCGCCTCCTGGGTACCCGAGTACGACAACCTGATCGTGACCCGCACCTTTTCGAAGGCCCACAGCCTGGCCGGCTTTCGCATCGGCTATGCGGTGCTCCCGAGCTCCCTGGCCGAAGCCATGAACCGCCAAAACGACGCCTATCCCCTGGCGCGACCCAGCGAGGCCGCAGCGATCGCCACCCTGCAGCACGAGGACAAGATCGCCCGGCGCACGGAGCAACTCAAAGCCTGGACCCAGGATCTGGCCCGGCAGATGCGCAAACTCGGCATTCGCACCTTCCCGACGGAGTCCTACTTCTTCCTGGCGGATTTTGCGCCCGCCAATGCCCGGACCCTGGCCTGGGAACTCGAACGACAGGGCTTTCTGGTGAAGGCCCTCCCGGACGAAGGCCTCGGCGAGGGGTTCATGCGCATTACCACCTCCACCCCGGAAAACAACCGGCGCTTTCTGGAGGCCCTGACCAGAAGCCACCTGCCGGTGGAAGAAACGGCGTGAACGCCGGACAGGACGCGTAGGGGGGCAGGATGGCTCCGGCGTAAAGCCTGTTGCCATATCCCGGAAAATTCACCGAATTTTCCACCCGGGGGGCTGACGAATTGCAAAATCAGGTAAATCAAATAATTGCGAACAATCCGGGATAAAAACAGCCGGCACCACCGCCAAGGCGATCCGGTAGATAGCCGTGGATCAAGAGGGTTGCTTCACCAGCCGGATGCCAGGAGGGTGGGTCATTCTGTACGGGACAGGGAATGGCGGCCCTACCGGTCAACGGTGTGGCACAAACCGATCCCTTGCGTACCTTTGCGGTCCGTTTTTCGGTCCAAATTCGATCCCGTATGCGCCGACTGTTTACTCCTGTCCTTGTCATTGCAATAGCCCTGCCTGCACTCCGCGCCCAGTTTTCCGCCCTGGCGGATACCATCACGGTGCAGTCGGCGCGGGTGCCGGTCCGGATCGAAGAGACGGGCCGGAACATCAGCCTGCTGGAGCCGGCCGACCTGCAGCAGGCGCCCTACACTTCCCTGGACGAGCTGCTGCAGTACGTACCCGGCGTGGAAGTGCAGTCGCGCAACGCCTTCGGCGTACAGGGCGACATCAGCCTGCGGGGGGCTACCTTCACCCAGGTGCTGGTGCTCATCGACGGCATGAAACTCAACGATCCGCTGACCGGTCATTTCAACCACGCCATACCGGTAACTCCGGCGGAGATCGAGCGCATCGAAGTGCTTCGGGGAGCCGCGTCGGCCATTTACGGAGCGGATGCTGTCGGCGGGGTGATCAACATTGTGACCAAAACCCACGATCCGCGCCGGGAGGATGCGATCGGGCTCGAAGGGCAGCTCAACTACGGCGAGCACGAGCTGCTGATGGCCCGCCAGGGATTTACCGCCCAGCGAGGCCGCCTGTTCGTGAGCGGCGGATTCAGCCTGCACCAGTCCGCCGGCGAGCTCATTCCGCAGCCCATCCCCCGCAGTGCTACCCTGGAGGCCTCTCTCACTGTCTTTTACCTTACAACCGTGCGCCTGAGTGCAGGCTTCCGTGTCGCCCACGGACGGACTCTCCGCTGCCCCCTC
>JAJDFU010000589.1 GCA_020528935.1 Saprospiraceae bacterium
TCAACGCATTTCCACCTGCTGCATAAGCAAAGAGCGTTAATTCCTATTATCTTTGCTAGGGCTCCAGATGGAAAACACCCCACAGGAGCGCGGATGCTTCAGGCGCGACCCTCCTGAGAACCGGTCTTGAAAACATCATTTGTATAACAGAAAAAGAAAGCGGAAGGCGGCGGCAGATGCTCTCAGACCGGTGCATCGCCGAGCTTAACTCTAGAGAATGTCGAAACGTTTATTCAAAGTAGCCACAGAACTTAACGTAGGTACGCATACCATCGTAGAATTTCTCAACAACAGCGGCTTTGAGATTGAAGATAAGCCGAATGCGAAGCTTTCCGAGGAAATGCTGAGCGAGTTGCTGAAGGAGTTTCAAAGTTCTGCAGTCATTAAGGAACAAGCAGATCAGTTGGTCATTGGCTCCCGCCCGGTGGCCAAGAAGGAGAGTTCTGTATCTGTACTATCCGACGGGGAAGAAGAATTGCCGCCCGAACCTTCTCCCAAACAGGAAGCACCCCGGCCCGAAGCGGAAGAGGAGGCCGAGTCAAAATCCGAAAAAGAACCGCAAGAGGAAGAGAAGCCTGCGCGAGCCAAGCCTCGCCTGAAAGTGCTGGGCAAGATCGATCTGGCAGAAAAAGGAAAGGCCAAGCCCAAGCCCAAGTCCAAAAAGAAAGAGGACGAAAAAGAAAAGCAACCGGAGCGGGAAGAACTGGAGCAGAAGGTAGAGGAAGCTCCGGAGAAAAAGGCTGCCGAACCGGAAAAGGCCCCCGGGGAAAAACCCACCGAAACCGAGAACGCCCCGGCTGCCGAGAAAGGAGAAGAAAAGCCCGCTCCCACCGAACCGGCGCCCAAAGCAAGTGAGGAAGAAGGGGAACAGAGCAAAAAACCCGGCCTGATCCGGGCGGAGGCGCCGGAACTCCGGGGATTGAAGATCCAGGGAAAGATCGACCTGGAAAAGTTCGATTCCAAGAAAAAGAAGAAAGAAAAGGAAGACGACAAAAAGCCCTCGGAGGGCGGCAGCGATACCGGCCGCAAACGCAAGCGCCGCCGCCGCCGCGTAGCGGTAGACCGCAAAGGCAACCGCCAACAGGGCGGACGCGGACGTCGCTCCTCCAAGGAGGAAGAAGTTCGGGAAGTATCCCAGAAAGAGATCGAAGAAAAGATCAAGGCCACCATGGCCCGCCTCTCCGGCGGCGGCAAGAAAAAGCGGCAAAAAATGCGCCGCGAGTCCCGCGAGCGCATCCGCGAGCGCCAGGAAATGCGGGAGATGGAGCAGCAGAGCGACAAGCTGCAGGTGACGGAGTTCATCTCCGTACAGGAGCTGGCCAACCTCATGGACAAAGACGCCACCGAAGTGATCACGGCCTGTATGAACCTGGGCGTGATCGTCTCCATCAACCAACGACTGGATGCCGAGATCATCGAGCTGGTGGCTTCTGAATTTGGTTACGAGATCGAATTCATCAGTGCCGAAGAACAAACCGAGGAGGAAGAGGAGATCGTAGACGATCCCGAAGACCTGGAACCCCGGGCGCCCATCGTAACGGTCATGGGCCACGTGGACCACGGTAAAACCTCACTGCTGGACTACGTTCGCAAGGCCAATGTCGCCTCCGGCGAGGCCGGCGGCATCACTCAGCACATTGGCGCGTACGAAGTGGAGGTCCCACAGGACGACGAACACAAGAAGATCACCTTCCTGGATACACCGGGCCACGAAGCCTTTACGGCCATGCGGGCACGGGGTGCCAAGGTGACCGATATCGCCGTGATCATCATCGCGGCCGACGACAGCATTATGCCGCAAACCCGCGAGGCCATCAGCCACGCGCAGGCCGCCGGCGTACCCATCATTTTTGCCATCAACAAAGTGGATAAGGCCGGCGCCGATCCGGATCGCATCAAGCAGGAACTGGCCAACATGAACCTGCTGGTCGAAGATTGGGGCGGTAAGATCCAGAGCCAGGACATATCGGCCAAAACCGGACAGGGCGTGGACGAACTGCTCGAAAAGATCCTGCTCGAAGCTGAGATCCTCGAATTGCAAGCCAATCCCGACCGTTTCGCAGTGGGTACCATACTGGAGGCCTCCCTGGAAAAAGGCCGCGGATACGTGGCCAAAGCCCTGGTGCAAACCGGAACCCTCGAGATCGGCGACCCCATGGTAGCCGGCGAATTCTCCGGCAAGGTCAAAGCCATGTTCAACGAGCGCGGCAAGCGCGTCAAGGAAGCCGGGCCGTCCACACCGGTGCTCATCCTGGGACTGGATGGTGCACCCCAGGCCGGCGAACGCCTCAAAGTGATGGAAAACGAACAGGAAGCCCGGCAAATCGCCTCCAAACGCGGCCAGATCGCCCGCGAACAGGCCAACCGAGCCACCAAGCGCATCAGCCTGGATGAGATCGGCCGCCGGATCGCCCTGGGCAGCTTCAAAGAGCTCAACCTGATCGTAAAAGGCGATGTGGATGGCTCGGTAGAGGCCCTGGCCGACTCCCTCATCAAAGAGTCCATCGAAAGCATTCAGGTCAACATCATCCACAAGGGTGTCGGACAGATCGTGGATTCCGACGTCATGCTGGCCTCGGCTTCCGATGCCATTATCATCGGTTTCCAGGTGCGGCCCTCACTCAGCGCCCGGAAGCTGGCCGAACAGGAAGGTGTGGAGATCAAGCTGTACTCCGTCATATACAATGCCATCGAAGAGATCAAGCTCGCCATCGAAGGCATGCTGGAGCCCACGCAGGAAGAGAACATTGTGGGTCAGGTGGAGGTCCGCGAGACCTACAAGATCAGCAAGGTCGGCACCGTTGCCGGCTGCTACGTACAGGAGGGCAAGATCAACCGCAACAACAACGTGCGCGTCATACGCGACGGCATCGTGATCTATCCCACCAAAGAAGGCGTTGTAGGCGAACTGGCTTCCCTCAAGCGCTTCAAGGACGACGTCAAGGAAGTGAAGAACGGCATGGAGTGCGGGGTTTCCATTAAGAACTTCAACGACATCAAAGTAGGCGACATCATTGAAGCCTACGAGATCGTGCAGGTGAAGCAGACCCTGGCCTGAGTTTGTGGTATGCCGCCGGCAAGCGGCAGGCAGATGCCGCGATGCTCCAGTATCCGTTCGCGGGCCGGAAGGCCGGATTGCAAATCATACCGGTTTTAGGATAACACGATCTTTTTCGGTTGGCATGCCTGACCGGCGGATGTCCTTCCGAAAGACATGGCAGGCGGGTTGTCCTTAGAAATCCGGTAAAAAGTCCGCTATACCAAAATATATACTGCAATCCAAACGGTTCGGGTGCGTCCCAAACCGCTTCAAGCGCGTATACACACGACTCGAAGGGCTTTGGAATTCCCAGCTACTTTGTTGTCGGTATGTATCGGTCAGGCTTTTCTTTTGCCGGTACGGAGCGCATCAAATGGTCATGATGTCCGTTTCCTTGGTCTCAACCAGCTTATCCACTTTTTTGGAAAAGGAATCCGTAAGTTCCTGGATTTCGTTTTCGGTGCGTTTGCCGGCATCTTCCGGATAGCCTTCTTTGATGGCCTTTTTCACCTGATCCATGGCTTTGTGCCGGGCGTTGCGCAGGCTCACCTTGGCTTCTTCGCCCAGGCTTTTGATCTGCTTCACCAGGTTCTTGCGGCGCTCCTCCGTCAGCGGAGGAATGGACAACCGGACCACTTCGCCGTCGTTTTGGGGCGTGATGCCCAGATTGGCTTCAAAAATGGCTTTCTCGATGGGAGCCAGCATGTTCTTTTCCCACGGCTGGATCACCAGTGTGCGGGCATCCAGGGAGCTGATGTTGGCCACCTGATTCATCGGAGTTGGATTGCCGTAGTAGGGAACGATCAGCTCCGAGACCATTGAAGGACTGGCTTTGCCGGTGCGCACTTTCTGCAGCTCCTTTTGCAGGTGCTCGATGGAATGCTGCATCAATGCCTTGGCATCCGTTACGTATTTTTCTACCTCTTCTGTCATGGCTTCGCGATTTAAAGGAGAAATATAAGGCATGGCCGTCATACCCGATGAGGCCAGGCCGCAAAACTTGCAATTTTGGCCGGACGGACTAGTACTAGTCGCGGGTCGCTGCCATATAGCGAAAGACCAGATACAACACCATGACCAGGGACGACAGGGCTGCCGCTACGTAGGTCATGGCGGCCCACCACAAGGCGTCTTTGGCGCCGTCGTATTCGGCGCCCCGCGCTACGCCGGACTGATCCAGCCAGGCCAGCCCGCGACGCGAGGCATCGAATTCCACCGGCAGGGTCACCAAGCTGAACAGGGTGGTCGCCGCAAAGGCCACAATGGTGATCAGCATGATAGACGGCATGGTATTGAGGGTAATGAAGGCGAGAATGAGCAGCCACTGCTGAGCCATGGCGGAGAACTTCACCACGGGTACCAGGGCGGAGCGCATCTGCAGCCAGGCATAGCTCTTGGCGTGCTGGACGGCATGCCCGCATTCATGGGCAGCGACGGCCGCAGCGCTTACCGAAGCGTTCTGGTACACCTCGGGGCTGAGGCTCACGGTTCTATTCACCGGGTTGTAGTGGTCGGTCAGGAATCCGCGTCCTTCCACCACCTGTACATCGGCAATGCCGTAGTGCTGCAGCATGGCCTCGGCCACCTCGCGGCCGCTCATGCGCTGCTGCAGGCCCATCTGGTTGTATTTCTTGAACTTGCCGCGAAGCGTCTGCTGAATGATGTAGCCGATAACGGAGAAGACCCCCGCGACGATCAGATAGCCGTAATCAAAGACAAACATAGTGCTAAGAAATTATGTCGAAGCCAGTTAAATGCCGTATGGCTTTGGGAATAACAATGCCATCCGGCGTTTGGTTATTTTCCAGCAGGGCCGCAACGATCCGCGCCAGGGCCAAGGCACTGCCGTTGAGGGTGTGAACCAGGCGAGTACTCTTACCGTCCCGAAAGCGAAGTTTCATGCGGTTGCTCTGATAGGTTTCGAAATTGGAGACCGAGCTCACCTCCAGCCAGCGCTGCTGAGCGGCGGAGTACACTTCAAAATCAAAGGTCAGGGCAGCCGTAAAGCCCAGGTCGCCACCGCACAGGCGCAGGATGCGGTAAGGGAGTTCCAGCTGTTGCAGCAGGCCGGCCACATGAGTGAGCATGCCCTCCAGGGCCTCGTAGCTGTGGTCGGGATGCACCAGCTGCACGATCTCCACCTTATCGAACTGGTGCACGCGATTCAGGCCGCGCACCTCGGCGCCATAGCTGCCGGCCTCGCGACGAAAACAAGGCGTGTAGCCGGCCAGCTTGACGGGAAAGTCCGAAGCATCCAAAATGGCATTGCGGTAGATATTGGTGATGGGCACTTCTGCCGTAGGTATGAGGTAGAGGTTATCGCGCTCGGCCTGGTACATTTGCCCTTCCTTGTCGGGCAATTGCCCGGTAGCGCGGGCAGTGTCCTCGTTGACCAGCAAGGGCGGAATGATCTCCTCGTAGCCGGCCTTGCGGGCTTCGTCCAGGAAAAAGGAAATGAGGGCGCGCTCCAGCCGGGCACCCATTCCCCGAAAAACCGGAAAGCCCGAGCCGGTCAGCTTGGTCCCCAGCTCCATGTCCAGGATGCCGTACTTCTCGCCCAGCTCCCAATGCGGAAGAGCCCCGTCGGGCAGGCCGGGTAGCCGTCCCTCCCAGGCGCGGTACAGTTCGTTGTCGGACTCGGCAGAGCCGGCCGGCACCGACTCGTGCGGCACGTTGGGTATTTGCAGCAGAAGGTGTTCGCGGCGATCGACAACCTTCCGGAGGGCATCTTCCCCTTCGGAGAGCTTCGCCTTCAGCTCGCCGACGCGGCTCTTGAGCTGTTCGGCCTCTTCGCGCTTGCCCTGGCGAAACAGTTCGCCGATCTGGCCGGAAAGCGTATTCCGCTCGGCCTTCATTTCGTCCAACTCGGTCTGGAGTCGCCTGCGCCGGTCGTCGGCTTCCAGTACCTCGTCCAGGAGTTTCAGTTCGTCGGCTGACAGATTGCGCTTCTTGAGGCGCTCCAATATGCGGTCTTTATCCGAACGGATCAACTGCACTTCAAGCATAGGCCAACAGCAGGTTTTTCGCCCGGGATGCGCTTTTTATGCGGTAAAGCCGGGAATTTTCGCTAAGATACTACTTGGATTCAGAAAATAGCTTTATTTTTGCACGGACTGAGGGATGAACCTTTCAGATTTCAACGAGGAAAGAGCCCACGGTTAAGCTCCAATCATTCAATTCCTGCAGTACTCCCCATTTTCAGACCCATAAACGGTGGGTTGGTACGAGGATGGCGATTTAAAATACGCTACCGGCACAGCTCAAGCTGCCGGTCCTATTGGGCTACTCCATCCCAAATGATGACAGAAAACAATCGAAAGCATTTCCTTAATACGAAGCAATGTTTGATATTTTGCAGCTGAACGATATGCTGGTACCCGAGCTCCGGGAACTGGCCGAGTCTTATGGCCTGAAAGGGTACAAGCGACTCAATAAGCAAGAGCTCATTTACAAGATACTCGACCACCAGGCCCTGGCCGGCGACGAAAACGCCAAGGCCGAAGTCTCCAAAGAAGCAAAGGCTTCCAAGGGCCAGGGAAAAGAAGCGCCGGCCTTCGAAGGCCGCAAGGATCCCTGGGTCGAGGACGATGAGGACGACAAGTCCACCTCCGAGCAAAAAAGCGACCAAAAGCACAACGGCAAAAACGACCGCCGCCAGCGCCGCCGCCGCGAGTCCGGGAAAAACCCCAAGGGCGCGGAGCAGGACGCCGCTAAAAGTGCTCCCTCCGGCAAAGACAACCCCGCCGAACCCGAGCCGCAGCGCGAGAAGAAGAAAGAGCAGCCCAAAGAAAAGTTCGATATCGAACTGGACGGCATCATCGAGGGCGAAGGCATCCTGGAAATGATGCCGGACGGCTACGGCTTTTTGCGCTCCTCGGATTACAACTACCTCACCTCTCCGGACGACATCTACGTTTCGCCCTCGCAGATCAAGCTCTTTGGCCTGCGCACCGGCGATACCGTGGAGGGTGCTATTCGCCCGCCCAAGGAAGGGGAGAAATACTTCGCCCTGCTGCGCGTGTCGAAGATCAACGGGCTGGCACCGCAGGATATTCGCGAGCGGGTGCCTTTTGACTACCTCACGCCCCTGTTTCCCACGGAAAAATTCGACCTCGTGACCTCCTCTACCGGTCGCGACTTCGGCAACCGCATGATCGACCTGTTCACGCCCATCGGAAAAGGACAACGGGGGCTCATTGTGGCCCAGCCTAAGACGGGTAAGACCTTCCTGCTCAAGGATCTGGCCAACGCCATTTCCAAGAACCACCCGGAGTGCTACATCATCGTACTGCTCATCGACGAACGCCCGGAGGAGGTAACCGACTTCAAGCGCAGCGTAAATGCGGAAGTAGCGGCCTCCACCTTTGACGAGCCGGCAGATAACCACGTGCGGGTAGCTTCCATCGTTTTGGAAAAGGCCAAGCGCCTGGTGGAATCCGGCCACGATGTGGTCATCATGCTCGACTCCATCACCCGTCTGGCCCGCGCCTACAACACCGTGGCACCCGCCAGCGGAAAAGTGCTTTCCGGCGGTGTGGAGGCCAATGCGCTGCACAAGCCCAAGAAATTCTTCGGCGCCGCCCGCAACATCGAGGGCGGCGGCTCGTTGACCATCCTGGCCACGGCCCTCATCGAGACCGGCTCCAAGATGGATGGCGTGATCTTCGAGGAGTTCAAAGGCACCGGCAATATGGAGTTGCAACTGGACCGCAACCTGGCCAACAAGCGCCTCTACCCGGCTATCGACCTGACCAAGTCCAGCACGCGCCGCGAGGATCTGCTGCTGGACAAGGACACCCTCCAGCGCATGTTCATCCTGCGCAACCACCTGGCCGATATGAAGCCGGACGAAGCCATGGAGTTCCTGCTCAAGCACATGCGCTCCACCAGCAGCAACGAGGAATTCCTGGCCTCCATGAATAGCTAGGCATACCGAACCGCTCCCTGACGAAAGAAAAAGCGCGACCAGGCCATGCCCGGTCGCGCTTTCTGATCTTGCCCCCTTCGGTTCAGGAGCGCTTTTGCCCTCCGTCGGCACCGTTCTTCCCTTTGCGATAGTCCGTCAGGAATTTGGACAGGCGAGCCCTTCGCTCCTCCAGGCCGGTGGCGTACTCGGGCGACAGCGATTCCTGCCCGGGCAGATTCTCCACGTGCACCGTAGAGGTGGGGAAGGCAAAGCGCACACCGAGCTCCCGGGCTAGCCGCAGGATGGCCAGCATAATCTCCTGGCGCCCTTTCAATTCTTCGGACCAGGTGGGCACGTCAAAGAAAATATAGAACAGGATATCCAGGGAAGAGGAGCTGAAGCTGTTGAGGTGGATCTCGTAGAAGTCCTTGCGGGTGCGCGGATGATGCGCCACAATCTCGCGCAGTCCCGCCACAAAGGTCTCGATCAGCTCGGGCGGCGTATCGTAGGTAATGGACAGTACGGTATTGAAGCGCCTGTAGGAGCGCAGCCCGTAGTTGTTGATGGTCATATTGGCCAGCACGCCGTTGGGAATGTACACCAGGGAGTTGGCAAAGGTGCGCACCCGCGTAGACCGCACACCCACCTCTTCCACCATGCCGTCCACCCCGTCGAAATGGATCCAGTCGCCGATCTGAAAAGGCTGGTCCAGGAATACCGTGACCGAGCCGAACAGGTTGCTCACAGTATCCTTGGCCGCCAGGGCAATGGCCAAACTGCCGATGGAGATGCCGGCAATGAGCGCTGTAACGTCGATGGAGAACATGCGCAACACCTGAATGATGCCGCCGCCTATGATGAGCACCTGAACGACGCCCTTGAGGATGGGCAACAATTGTTCGTCCAGCTTATTGGTGGTGCGCTGGGCGAAGCGCCGGGCGTAGATCATCAGAATATCCAGCACTTTGAGCAATACCAGGACCACCATGAGTGCCGTGAGCACCTGTATGGTTTGCAGGGCAAACTCATTGGCGGCCGGCGGCAATTGCAGAGAAGGTAAACCCACCAACAACAGTCGCAACACCAGGAAAACGCTGAAGTACCGCGCGAGCTTGACCACCTGCGCCCGGGGTACCAGGCTGGGGTAGATCTTCGACTGGCTAAGACGACTCAGCAGGGGCCGGAGGACCAGGGTGAACAGGAGATGTACCAAGAAGGCCGCCAAAAGCAAGAGCACAAGGCCCAGATACTGCCACAGGTAGAGCCCCAAAAAGCGCTGCTGCCCCAAACGGGGCATAAATTGGACCAACACATCGGCACCCAGCGGGTACACCTTGCGGTGGAGATCCGCAATGCGATCCACGGTATTGGCCGCATAGCGCCACTGCCCGTCTACCCGCTCCAGATAAATCTCCTCCAGCTGAAAGGGAAAGGGCACGTACTGCGTGCGCCCCATCGAATCCAGGTAGGCCGTATCCCTGGGCACATCCTGCCAGCGGACGAACAGGCCCTTCCCGTCGAGGATCTGCTTGAGCTTGATGGCCAGCTCGGTCGCCCGGATGCTGTCGCCCGCTTGGGCGAGCGAACGGGCGGAAAGCGCGGGTTGGTAGCTCTCCTCCTGCAGATAGTACAAGTGGTTGTACATGGCCTCGTAAGGGCTTTCGAACGGAGCCTCAGGGGGTTGCTCCTGAGCCCATATCGCAGACAGGCCCGAGCAAAACACAACCAAAAACAGCAGCCAAGAACGCATGAGATTTGGATTTGCCATAAACTACCGATAGATGCCGTTACGTTGCAAGTATATGGCAAAATCGCAGGGCGGAAAAAACCGCTTGCGGCTAATACGCATTTTTCGACTGGGGTTTTCTTACCTTGCATCTGAAACGTATATAAGATTTATACTTTATGAGAATCGTTCTCCTTTCCGCTCTGGCCGGCCTGCTGAGTGCCGTCGTTGGCCACACCCAATTGCTGGATCACGCACAGGGCCAATTCCTGGTCCAGGCCCGCTCGGAAGCCGGCCTGGAACGGTGGATCCAGCAGCATCAGGCCTACGATGGGCTGCCCACCAAGCTGCGCGTATTAAGAAAGGTATCCGAACCGGTCGGCATCTGGCTGGTCGGCTTCGACTTCACCCGCATTCCGGAAGAGTCCTTCCTGCAGTCCGGAAGGCAATCGCCTGATATTGACCATCTCCAGTTCAATCGATTCGTGTCCCTGCGCAGCACAGTGCCGGACGATCCCCTGTTCGATCAACAATGGCAGTACCTCAATACCGGGCAGAGCGGCGGTACCGTCGATGCCGATATCGATGTCGATCTCGCCTGGGACATCACCACCGGCGGCCTTACCCTCAATGGCGACACCATCGTCGTGTGCGCTATCGACAGTGGTCTGGACCTCAACCACGAAGACTTCGGCGACAATCACTGGCGCAACTGGGCCGAAATCCCGGATAACGGCATAGACGACGACCACAACGGCTATATCGATGATTTCCTGGGCTGGAATTCCAATTCCGAAAGCGACACCATCCAGGATTACGGTGGGCAAGGCACCGCGGTCACCAGCCATAACGGAGCTCGACGCACAAACGGCCCGTGCGTACCCCGTGACACATGGCATGTTCCGGACGAGGGGGTGCCAGACGATTGTAAACGACA
>JAJDFU010000424.1 GCA_020528935.1 Saprospiraceae bacterium
GTAAAACGGACGCTTGCGCCGCCCCTTCCGCTGCAATCTGATCTTTACTGGCATTCTATAAATGCGTTGTTTGGTTAAACCATACCCACCTACTCCCATCAAGGGACAGCGGGTTTAGACAGGCCGCAAAGATACTTGTTTTTTGAGAACAGACAAGCACCGAACGAATATGCGAAATCGCACTTTACGGCGTTTATCGCTTCGGCGCTGAACCGCCCCGCGGGATGGCCTTCTCGTAGCGGCATTCCCGGTTGTCGGCATGGCGCGCCCCTTTACCGGCGAACTTTTACTCCCGATTTCCGCCTTCTTGATGCGGTTTGTGGATGAGTTCTTCCTCCACTTTTTTATCCAGGGGCTTCACGCCGAAGAGGCGCAACAGGAACATCAGGGCGAGCAATGCAACGACAATCCAGAACATGCGCTGTACACAGGACGAATAAGGAGCACTGGATCTTTCCGTTTCCGCTTTTGCCATGAATGCGATTGGGTTTCACTTCACCTGATACCGACAAGGAAGTGGTTGGGGCACGCCCAAACCTTTTTGACCGCGGCATACCAGGGTTTCGAAGGTAAAATGCCAGCCGAAAAAGGTCATTTTATCCCAGAAATAGAATAAAGATAGGGAAATCGATCAGCTGAAACGGGCTGGTACAGGCTGAAACCAAAATCCGGTTTTCGGGCGTTTCTAGAAGACAAGCAATCACACATGCGTTTTGTTTTTTGGGTGTCTTTCCTCCTCTCCGTTCAGGAGCTACAGGCACAGGTTCTTTTCGATTCGCTCTACACCATCCGCCGGGATACGCTTTTTTTCGCCTTTGGCGAGCATGCGCTGAGGCCGCGCAGCGACAGCGTAATGCTGGACTTTGCCCGAAAGGCCCGGACGATCCCCAGGTGCCGGATCCGGATCACCGCCCATACCGACTCCATCGGCTCGTCGGCTGCCAACGAGGTCCTGAGCCAGCAGCGGGCCGCAGCTGTGGCCGGGGCACTGAAGGCCCTGGCGATAGCCGATTCGAGCATCACGACCTCGATCTACGGAGAGCGCCGGCCCATACGGGAGAATGCCTCGGCGGAAGGCCGGCAGCTCAACCGCCGGGCCACCCTCGCCCTTCAGGTGCAGCGGAAGTTCGTTCGGCTTCGCGGCCGGCTTGCGGATCCCGATACGGGCGATGGCATACGGGGCTACATCCGCTACCTGGGCGATTCCATCCCCACGGACTCCTCCGGAGCCTTTGCACTGGCTGCACCGCTGGGTACCACACTGCCCCTGGAGGCCTATGCCCCAAAGCGGTTTTACTATTCGCAGGCGCTGGACCTCACCCGAAGCCAGCCCGGGGAAGATCTTCGCATCAACCTGGAACGGATCCAAGCCGGGAAGGTGTTCCCCATCAGCAATCTCTTTTTCGTAAGCAGCAAGGCCGTTCTCCTACCCCGTTCGGTGCCGGAGTTGCCCAAGATCCTGCGTTTTCTGGAAGCCAATCCCCGCATCCGGGTAGAGATCGCCGGTCACATGAATGCTCCTTTCCAGGCACCCGTGCCAAAAGGCAGTTGGGAGTACGATCTCTCCCTGCGCCGCGCCCGGCTCATTTACGACTATCTCATCGACCATGGTATTTCGCCTTTTCGCCTGCAGTACAACGGCTACGGCAACTGGGAAATGCGCTACCCCCGCGCCACTACCGCGCCCGAGTTTGCACAAAACCGGCGGGTGGAGTTGCGCGTGCTGGATTAATCGGGATGACCGGCGGGCGGCGAAAACCTCGCGTTTTTCCGACCGCACTTTGGCGGATCAAGGTCCGGGGCTGCCGGGCAACAAAGAGCCCCGGGGCACTTTTCATACGAATGGGCCCGCCGGGCCGCAAATATTACAAGTCACTGCTCCGACTCGTTTTCCGGGCCTTTTAGCACCTTGACCTGATGGGTCGTATCCAGCCCCTCGACGATCTCGACCAGGATGCCATCCGAAAGGCCGGTTTTCACCGGGTGCCGTTCAAATTCGCGCTCGCCCACCAGAAGCTCCACATAGGTCGTGTCTCCTTTGTAGATCACATCGCGCTCCTTAATGGCGAGCACCTGCTCCTTGCGGTCCAGGATGATGTCGCCGTTGGCACTGTACCCCGCCCGGAGGAAGACGCTATCGGTGGGCTGTACGGCCGCGCGCACCTCGAATTTGACAGTGCCCTCTACGTCTTCGCCCTTGGGGGAGATAAATTCCAGCAACGCACCAAAGGAATAATCGCTGATGGCCCCTACGGTCAGTTTGAGGGGCATCCCCTCCCGGAGCTGTCCGACATCCGATTCGTCCACCTGCCCTTCGAAGATGAGGTTGCTCATATCCGCCAGGGTGGCAATGGTCGTTCCTTCGTTGAAGTTGTTGCGCTCGATGACCGAGGAGCCCTCCTTGACCGGTACGTCCAGCACCATTCCATTTACCGTGGCCGTCACGATGTTGGCCACCTGCCGGGAATTGCGAGCGGCGCCCTCGCGCAGCAGCTGGAGGTTGTTGATCGCGGCGGCCAGCTCCTGTTCGGCTATATCCACCTGGGTCTTGAATTGCTTGACGGTATTGCGGGCCACGATCTTGGCATTCTCGTAATCGGCCCGGGCCAGGTTGAGGTCCAACAAGAAGCGATTGTATTCCTGCTGGCTGATCACGCCCTCTTCCAGCAGGGCGCGCTGCCGCTCTTCTTCCTGTTTGGCATTTTCGTAATTGGCCCTGGCCGTCTCTACGTCCAGATTGCGCTGGTTGATGGTCTGTTGGCGCTCCAGTTCGCGTCTGGCTTCCTGCAGGCGCAGGCGGGCCAGATCCACGTTGTTCTGGGCGCTGTTCACATTTACTTCGCTGGGTACCAGCTTGATGCGGGCCAGCTTATCGCCTTTGGTCACCAGTTGGCCTTCTTCTACGAAAAGCTCGTCGATCACCCCCGACACCTGCGGTTTTACGGCAATCTCCAGCCTCGGCTTGATGGAACCGGTGGCCACCGTCTTCTTTTCGATGTCGGTGATGACGGGCTTTTCGGTCTCAAAATCGCCCGCCGTGCGGGTGCGCTGATTGTAAAAATAAATACCCAGTCCGATACCGGACAACACGATGAATACAGCAAGTGCAATAAGACAGCCTTTCATGGATTAGACAGTTAGACGTTAGATGCAATGACATTAGATGATCAGACTGTGGACGATTGGGTCGCAGACAGCAGATGGTCTGCCCTCTGAAAGCCTGACGTCTGCGATCCGTTCTTTTCCTATTCATCCCGCAACGCCACCACGGGATTCACCCGGGCGGCAATGGAAGCCGGAATGAGGCCGGCGATCGTACCGGCCAGTATGAGCAGCAGGATAGCGCCTATGCCGACGTAGGCGTTGACCTGTGGATTGTAAAAAAACTCGGCTTCCGCCCCCGTAGCCTCCATCGCTGCACTCAGGCCGCCGACGAGGAGGGTGCCGGCCACCAGCCCCAGATATCCCGACACGGCCGTGATGACCACCGATTCCAACAGCACCATGGAAATGATAGACTGAGGCGTAGCCCCCATCGCTTTTCGGATACCGATCTCTTTGGTGCGTTCCTTCACGACGATGAGCATGATGTTGCTCACCCCGATGACGCCGGCGATGATACTGCCTATACCGACGAACCAGATGAACCCCTTAATAAAAGTTAATATCGTTAAGAACTCCTGGAAATTTTCAGCCGTATTACGAATATAGATCGCCTGTTCATCAGTGTGTGAAAAATGATGCCGTGCTGCCAGTTTTTCCCGCAAAGCGGCTTCTACCGCATAGGTTTCCGACACGGGAATGTCTCCGGTGG
>JAJDFU010000309.1 GCA_020528935.1 Saprospiraceae bacterium
TCGTGCTGGGCGAAGTAGTCGGCAACCGCCGCTTGCCCATTGTGATCGGCAGCTTTGAAGCTCAGGCCATCGCGGTAGCTACCGAGCAGATGACGCCCAATCGCCCACTGACCCACGACCTGTTCAAGAACACGCTGGAAACCTTCAACATCGACCTCAAAGAAGTGATCATCAACAACCTGTTGGACGGCATTTTCTACGCTCGCCTGGTGTGCGTGCACAACGGCGAGGTCATCGAGGTCGACTCCCGCACCTCCGATGCCCTGGCCCTGGCCGTGCGCTTCGATTGCCCCATCTACACCTACGAGTTCATCCTGGATGCGGCGGGCGTTACCCTGGAAGACGAGGAGGAAGATTATTCCGAGATGGAACCGGCCCCTGCTTCACGGGGCCGCCGCCGCAAGCATTCGCTGACCGAACTCTCCGACGACGAGCTCAATAAGCTGCTGGAAGAAGTGCTGGAAAAGGAGAATTACGAGAAAGCCGCCCAGATCCGGGACGAGCTCAATCGCCGGGGCCGGAGCGAGGACTGACCGCTGCTTCCGCCAGTTGCTCCAGAGCGCGCTCCACCTTCTCGATCATGGCATCGTGCACATCCAGATGGGTGACGAAGCGAATGGTCTGCGGCCCGAAAGGCGCGGCCTTGATGTGATGAGTCTCCAGCTTTCCCAGGAAAGAAGCTGCCGTCCAGGGCGCTTTGACGTCGAAAATGATGATGTTGGTCTCTACCGGGCGCAACTGCTCCACGTAGGGCAGCCTTTTCAGCGTTTCGGCCAGGCGCCTGGCCTTCCGGTGATCGTCCTTTAGCCGCTCGACCTGATAGTGCAGCGCATACAGGCCGGCCGCAGCCAGGTAGCCCGCCTGCCGCATGCCGCCGCCCATTACTTTGCGAACGCGCCGGGCGCGCTGAATGTCCTCGCTGCTGCCCAGGAGTAAGGAGCCCACCGGAGCGCCCAGCCCTTTGGACAGGCAGATGGAGATGGTATCGAAGCAACTCCCCCACTCCGCCGGGCGCTCGCCGGTTTCGACCAGCGCATTGAACAGGCGGGCGCCGTCCAGGTGCAGGGCCAGACCGCGCTCCCTGCACAAGGCCCAGATCGGACGCACATCCGGTAAGCGGTAGTAGCTGCCCCCGGCTTTATTACAGGTATTTTCCAGTACGACCAGGCGGGTGCGCGGCAACCAGTCGTACTGCGGTTTAATGGCCGCCTCGATCTGATCGGCGTTCAGCCGGCCGCGATCTCCTTCCAACAGGTTGATGGCCAGGCCGGAGTGAAAGGCATACCCGCCCACCTCGTATTGGTAAATGTGGGAATAGACGTCGCAGATCACTTCGTCCAGGGGCCGCGTGTGCAGGTGCAGGGCAATTTGATTGGTCATCGTACCCGAGGGACAGAACAAAGCGGCCTCCATGCCGAAAAGACCGGCGGCATAGGCCTCCAACTCGTTGATGGTGGGGTCTTCCCCAAAAACGTCATCGCCGACCTCGGCGGCAAACATGGCCTGAAGCATGTCCGGGCCGGGCTTGGTTACGGTATCGCTGGTGAGGTTGATCCAATCCATAGAGCTTCAGTAAGATCTGGTGGTCCAATGTCCTTCAAATACAGCCTGGGCCGGGCCGCTCAGCCAGACGTCGCGAAATGCGAGCCCCTCCCGGCGGAAGCGCACTTCCAGGGTGCCTCCCCGGGCCTCCACCTTCAGCGGACTGCGGCCGCGACCGGGCGCGCGCAGGGCATAGGCCAGCGCCGATGCCGTTACCCCGGTCCCGCAAGAAAGCGTTTCGTCCTCCACCCCGCGCTCGTAGGTAGCCAGTTGTATACCCGCATCGGCCGGAGCCACGAAGTTTACGTTGGTACCCTCGCGTACGTAGCGCCGGCTGTTGCGTATGGCGCGTCCGGCAGCTACCACATCCAGCCCGTCCAGGCGCTCCAGAAACACCACGTGGTGGGGCGATCCGGTATCCAGAAAAAAATAGTCCTCGCCTTGCTCGATGGCGTCCACATCGCCCATCTTCAGGTCCACCCAGGCGCCCCCCTCGCGAATGTGCGCCCGGTGCACTCCGTCAGGCCCCTGAAACAGGCAGGTCTCCCCCACCCAACCGAGCCGGTAGGCATGGGCCGCCGCACAGCGACCGCCGTTGCCGCACATGCTGCCCGGGCGCCCGTCGGCATTGAAATAGAGCATTTCAAAATCGGCCTCCGCGTGCGGCCGCAGGATGATCAGGCCGTCGGCCCCGATGCCGAAGTGCCGGGTGCACATGGTCCGGATCTCCTCTTCTGCCGTAGGGGTTAGCCAGGTCTTCTCCCGCTGGTCCAGCAGTATGAAATCGTTGCCGGTGTCGTGGTATTTGACAAAGGGAATGCGACTCATCGGATCGAATCTTTGACCGCCGTATCCGGGGTGGTGCGCTGATCTTGCCGGATCTCCTCAAAGCCCAGCGGTACATCCAGAGCGTAGTGCCGGTAGGCGATGAGCCCCAGGAAAAAGACCAAAACCCCCAGGCCGATCAGGGACAGGCGCCATCCCCAGATATTGCCGATGTATTCCCCGTCAAAAGGATCTCGCTTTTCTTCCTTCATAGAATGCAAAGGTAGGGGTTTCGGGCGGCCTCTGCCTCAGTGGCGCTTTGCCGCAAAAAAGGCTTTGAGCAGGATCTCGCTTTCTTCCTTCAATATACCGAACTCCAGCTTGGTTCTGGGATGCAATAGCCCCCGGCCGTAGCGGGAAAACCCCCGCTTGTCGTCCTGGGCGGCATACACCACCCGGCCCAATTGGGCCCAGAACAGGGCACCGGCACACATCACGCAAGGCTCCAGGGTGACGTATAGCGTACACTCCTGCAGGTATTTGCTGTTCAGGTAATTGGAAGCCGCCGTAATGGCCAGCATTTCGGCATGTGCTGTCACATCGTGCAGGCGTTCGGTCTGGTTGTGGGCCCGGGCCAGGATGCGCTGTTGGCTCACGATCACGGCGCCCACGGGCACCTCGCCCTCTGTGGCGGCTTTTTCGGCTTCCTTCAGGGCCTGCCGCATAAAATGTTCGTCGCTCAACACACTCAACTCCATACTGCAAAGAAAAGCGTTACCCGAAGGAAAAAAAACGTCTTAAACATACCGTCGCCCGCCCGGCAAGATTGCCGGGACCAACTTTTCTTTTTGGGCCGCATTTCTATACCTTTGCACATGGAAACAGTAAAAAATTCAGCCGCGAAATTTCTCGGCGAAGCCCTCACGTTCGACGACGTCCTTCTCGTCCCCGCCTATTCCGAAGTACTGCCCCGCGAAGTGGATATTTCCACCCAGTTCACCCGTGAATTGCGCCTCAATGCTCCCATTGTCTCCGCCGCCATGGATACGGTCACGGACAACAAGCTGGCCATCGCCATTGCGCGGCAGGGCGGCATCGGCATCATTCACAAAAACATGTCCATTGCGGATCAGGCCGAGCAGGTGCGCAGCGTGAAGCGCTCGGAAAGCGGTATGATCATCGATCCGGTCACTCTGGAAGATAAAGCCACCGTGGGCGATGCCCTGGCCCTGATGAAGCGCTTCAAGATCGGCGGCATTCCGATCGTGAACAACGGCAACACCCTCATCGGCATACTCACCAACCGCGACCTCCGGTTCGAAACCCACTTCGACAAGCCCGTCAAGGAACTGATGACGTCCGAAAAGCTGGTGACCGCTCCGGTGGGCACCACCCTGGAGCAAGCCCGCGACATTCTGCAGGCTCACAAGATCGAAAAACTGCCGGTGGTTGACGAACAGAACACCCTGGTCGGGCTCATCACTTACAAGGACATCATGAAGGTGC
>JAJDFU010000312.1 GCA_020528935.1 Saprospiraceae bacterium
ATTTTGCAATTCGTCAGCCCTTTGGGCGGAAAATTCGGTGAATTTTCCGGGTTAGAACCTAAGTTCGGCTGGCAGGTCGGTCACATAGCTATGGCTGTGCTCCCTACTACTTCCGCAGGGCGAATTTCATGTTGTAGTCCACGCTCACCTTGCCTTTCTTGATGTTGTCGAGCTTGCGCTGGATACGGCGGCGGCGGATGGGCTTGAGGTGCTCCACGAAGAGCACGCCGTCGATGTGGTCGTATTCGTGCTGGATGACGCGGGCGTTGAGGCCGGTGAAGATGGTCTCCTTCTCTTCGAAATCCCCGGTGAGGTAGCGCAGTTTGAGCTGGGGCGGGCGCTCCACATCGCCGCGCACATCGGGTATGCTCAGGCAGCCCTCCTCGTAGGCCCAGGGATCGCCGCCTTCATCCAGTTTTTGAGCGTTGATGAACACCTGCTTGATGCCCTCCTCCTCTTTGCCTTCTTCCATCATCTGAACCGTATCCACCACGAATAGACGGATGGGCTTGCCCACCTGGGGCGCGGCCAGGCCCACCCCGCTGGCGTGGTACATGGTTTGCCACATATCCGCAATGAGGATTTCCAGCTCGGGAAAATCGGGGGTAATATCGTCGGCCCGCTTTTTGAGCACGGGCTGTCCGTATCCGTAAATCGGTAAGATCATAGTTCAATCTGTCGTTTGGCTGGCGAGGTAATCCTCCAGAATGAGGGCGGCACTCACCTTGTCCAGCAAGCTCTTGTCCCGGCGTTTCTTCTTGCGCGCCCCGCTCTGCAGGATGATTGCCTTCGCTTCTTTGGACGTGTAGCGCTCATCCTGGGTCACCACCTCAATATCCGGGTATCGCTTGCGCAGGGTGCGCACCAGGCCCACCACCAGATGGTGGATCTGGGCGGGCCGGCCATCCTCAGTAAGCGGCTCGCCCACTACGATAACATCTACCGGCTCGGTTTGGATGTACGCGTCTAAAAAACCGAACAGTTCATCCGGATGGACGGTGTCCAGCGGGCTGACGATCAGGCGCAGGGGATCTGTTGCGGCGATGCCACAGCGCTTGGTACCGTAGTCGATAGCCAGAATGCGTCCCATCGCGCAAAAATACGGCCGGCGGGGCGAAAGGTGCCAAAAAAACTGCATTTTTGGCCCATTTCGGACGCACACTGCCCAATGATGATCCCACTGCACGGCACGGTACAGCACTACGACTGGGGCGGCTACGATTTTATTCCCCAATGGCTGCAGGTCGCCAATCCGGAGAAGCAGCCCTGGGCCGAATACTGGCTGGGCAGCCATCCCAGAGGCGAGTCGCGCCTGCAACTCGACGGCCACGAGGTCTTGCTCAAAGACTGGCTGGCCGAGGCACCCGAGCATCGGCTGGGGGCCGCAACGGCCCGGGAGTTCGGCCCACAGCTGCCCTACCTCTTCAAGATCCTGGATGTGCGGGCTATGCTGTCCATCCAATGCCACCCGAATCGCGAACAGGCCCGGGCGGGCTTTGCCCGGGAAGAGGCGGCCGGCATACCGCGCACGGCTCCCCATCGCAACTATCGCGATCCCAACCCCAAGCCGGAGCTGATGGTCGCCCTCAGCGACTTCTGGCTACTGCACGGCTTCAGTCGCGAGGCCGACATCTGCGAGCGCCTGAGGGAGCGCGAAGCCCTGGCGCCCCTGGCCATCGAACTGGCGGAGCTCGGACTGCGGGCGTTCTACAAACACTGGATGAGCCTGCCCCAGGATACTACCGACGAGCGGCTCCGCGCACTGGCGGAAGAACTCCTGCCGCAAATGCGATCCGGCGACCTGACCACAGACCACCCGGACTACTGGGCGGCCCGGGCCCTGCAGCAGTTTACGCCTGCCGCAGGCCGCTACGACCGGGGCGTATTGTCCATCTACCTGATGAACCTGGTACGGCTGGCACCCGGGCAGGGCATCTTCCAGGCTCCCGGCATATTGCACGCCTACCTGAAGGGGCAGAACGTAGAGCTGATGGCCAATTCGGACAACGTATTGCGCGGCGGGCTCACCCGCAAGCACATCGACATTCCGGAACTCCTGCGCAACCTGGACTTCGAGCCCGTTGCACCTCAGATCCTGAAAGGCCGGCGAGGGCAGGCCGGTGAGCAGCTTTTTGAACTGCCGGTGCCCGATTTTGCGCTGGGGCACATTCAGCTCCGGTCCGGGCAGGACTTCGACTGGAAAGCGGAAGGGCTGGAGATCCTCCTCGTGCGGAAGGGAGCTGTGGAAGAGCGCGAGACCCAAAAGACCTTTGGTCAGGGAAGTGCAATGGCGCTGCCCGCTGGTCGGCCGGGGCGGATCCGGGCACTGGAAGCTTCAGCCTTATTTCGGGCGTATTGCCCTATCGGATCGTAGAGACGGCATCGAGGCTTTGCAGGCGAATATCTTCGAGTTCGAGATAGCGGCCCTGGCGGTAGAAGCCCACATTGACCGAATCTCCGGGGCGGAAGAGTGCCACGGCCTCCTGCAGTTCGGGTACCGAATTGGTGCGTTGCCCGTTGATGCGGGTGATCACGTCGCCGGAGCGCAGGCCGGCCCGCTCGGCGCTGCCGCCGGGGCTGGTCTCGGTGATGTACACGCCGGCAATACTGGGCAGCCCCAGATCGGCAGCCATTTCAGCGGTCACCTCGCGGATGCGCACGCCCAGGATGGCGCGCTTCACCTTGCCGAATTCCCGAAGGTCGAGCACCACCTTGCGTACGAGATTGGCGGGAATGGCAAAGGAATAACCCTCGTAACCGCCGGACTCGGTAATGATGGCCGTATTGATGCCGATGAGTTGCCCCTCGGCATTCACCAGGGCGCCGCCACTGTTGCCGGGATTAACCACGGCGTCGGTCTGGATGAAAGACTCGATGGCGTAATTCTGGCGGAAAATATTGATGTCGCGGGCCTTCGCGCTGACGATGCCGGCCGTCACGGTGCTGGTCAGGTTGAAGGGATTGCCTACGGCAAGCACCCATTCGCCCACCTGTACGTCATCCGAATTGCCGAAAGGAATGGGATTCAGACCGGAAGCATCCACTTTGAGAAGGGCCAGATCCGTGGAGGGATCCGAACCGACGAAGCGCCCCTTGAGTACCCGCTTGTCCGGAAAGGCGATTTCGTATTCCCGCCCGTCCTGCACTACGTGAAAGTTAGTGATGATATAGCCGTCCCGGGAGGCTACCACTCCGGAGCCGCTAGCCACCTTGTAGCCGCTCTTTCCATACACGGTAATATTCACTACCCCGTCCGTCACCTGAGTGGACGTACTGATGAAGTTTGGGGCTTCTTCCCAGGCGCGAGGGGTACGGTTGACGGGCTTGGCCTTCGTCTGACTGGCCAATTGTACCGGATAGGCAGAGGTGGCGGCCGACGAAGGCTGTTGGTAATACTGGGTAAACAACCAGAATGCAAAGACCGTGGATATCAGCGCGGTAGCTACATTTTGGACGATAGACTTGACCATAGGTTGCTCGTTTTCGGTACAGGATGTAAGGACAAAAATCCGAAAAAGTTGAATGGGTTGCCCCATTCCGGTCCTAATGATTTGTTAAAAGCCGGTATTGGCGAAATTCGGTTCTTTTGAAACGCCGCCGATCCATTGGGAATTATGTATTAGCAGCTGTTCTTGCGCAAGAGGCCAATGGTTTGGTCGCCCAGGAGAATGACAACATCTGGCCGTTGGCTTTTGACGGTTTGGCACCCTAACGAATAGGATTGACAAGAATCCACTAGCCCGCTGGAATTTTAACCCGGATTATTCACGGAAACCCGTGAATAATGACGATAAGCTGCTGAAAAC
>JAJDFU010000254.1:0-7327 GCA_020528935.1 Saprospiraceae bacterium
GTTTGAGAATGAGCGTGCATGGTGCATGGGAACACCTGTAAATACGGGGAAAACAAATCACAAAACATTGATTTTCAGTTTTATTCGGTTTCACGTTTGAAATGACCTAAGCCGGAAAATTCACCGAATTTTCCGGTTCAGCGCAGGCTGCAGGGCCCTGCCGAGGGATCGAGCTGATCGACGACGACCTCCTGGCCGCCCTGCAGAAATCGGCCGCTCAGTAAATTGTAATCGTCAAACGGGGGCTCCTCCGGCAGCGGCAGCGGCAGCTGACCGCCGGCAAAGGCCGCAAAATCGGCTGCCAGGCGAAAGGTGGCGAAAAAGCGATCCCCCACCTGCCGATAGATGCCCGTACCGCGCCGGATGAGCGGATTGGTCAGGCCCTGCACGTAGGTGTCCTGCTGGCGAAAGACAGAGCCCGGCACGGGAAAGGCAAAGGGCACGTTGGTGAGCACGAATTCCAGGGCATTGTCCTCGTCCGATACCGCCTGGAAATTGATGTTCGGACAATCGTAATTGGCCTGCACCCTGGGCGGATTCTGTTCGTTGAGGTCGTGGCCGGCACAAATGCATACCATCTGCGGGGTGGCAAAGGCCGCCAACAGGCCAAATTGCGGCATGATGACGGTGCTGCGCTCGTCCAGCCCCTGCGGGAAAGGCATGTTCGGCCCGGCCGGCATCGAAAGCCGGAGCTGGTCGCTTTCGTAGGTATAGGTGCCGTCGAAAGCGAAATCCTCCCAGGTGTCGGTCGTGAACAGCACCTGCATGGAGTTGTCCGAACGAAAGAGGAAAAACCACTCGAGCCGGGAGCCCACCCGGCCGCAGCGATACAGGGCGTCGAAGGGGCGATTGGGCACAAAGCTGAACCGGTCGTTCACCTCGTCGCGGACCTGCTGTTCGGAGGCTTGCCCCGTCTGCGGTTCGGCACCTTCCTGCCGGGAGCACTGCAGCAGAAAGAACAGCGTGCATATCGAAATATAGCGTGCGATGGTTCTCATGGCTGAGATCGTGTTTTGGGCGTTCGAAAAAAGATGCCGGGCTCATCCCCGAATGTTGGTCAGTCGAAGGTGTTGGTCCGGAAAGGAGCCGAGATCGGGTTGGCCGAGCAGAAAAAAGCAGTTGGAGAAGTCTACCGGTCCGGCACTCGTGGCTTCCTGAAAGCGGGTTTCGCCAAAAAACCGGCAGCCTTTAAAAACGCCTTCCGTCAGCTCCAGGCTCAGGAAATCGGCCTGTGCCCCGAAGTGCGTCCGGCCGAAGTGGGCGCGGTCGTGAAAGCGACTGTAGTTGAAATAGGCCCCCTGTTCGCAATGCATCAGGGAGAAGTCGGCGTAGTCGAAAAATTCGGCTACGCTGAATTGCAGCGGCCCCCGGAAATTGGCACCCTGAAAGAGGGCCGGCTCCTCGAAGCGCGCGTCCAGGAACTGGGCTTTGTGCTGGAAAACGGCATTCTGCATGCGCAGCCCCCGCTTGAAGACGCAGGCACTGAAAAAGGCCTGATCCTGGAAGAGGCTCTCCTCAAAACTGACCGGACCGTCGAAGGTGCACTGCGTGAAGTCGGCCCAGCCCGCGATGCGGGCCCCGCGGAAGCTGACCTCGGCGCGAAAGTCGCAACTGATGAACGACACATTGCTGCCGAAAGCGCCCAGTACCTTGCGCTGCGGGCCCTCCTGGGCATAGGCCAGCACGGGCCCTTTGAAGGTGCAGTGGCGAAAGGTGATGGACGAAGCCGTATGGAAGCGATATACGCCGCCGCTGATGAGCCGGGCCTCCAGCAACTGCGTCAGATCGAGTCCCGATTCGAAGGTTTCGTTTTCGATAACTACGGCCTGACCGCTGCGCAGGCGCCGGGCCAGATCGGGTTCCGGGCTGGAACTGGATTGCAGGGCGCAAAAGCCCAGTACAAGCAGACAGGCGGGAAGGAGAAGTTTCATGGCGGTATGTTTTAGGTTGGGTGAAAAGCCCGGGCCGGCTACATCCCTCCTGGGAGGCCGACCCGGAGCCGTCAAAGCAGTGTCTGAGAACAATTCAATCGGAAAAAACCGTTTTCGGCCGGCCCTGCACGTGGGCATCCACCTGCTCGTCCAGGCGTCCGCTGCGCTTCTCGTGCGCAATGAGCGCTGCGATCTCTTCGGCCGTATAGGCATTGCGGTTGGCGGGCGTCACGAGGCTGTGGTGCGCATTGTCCCTGATCAGCCCGGACCGGGGCTGCAGCTCGTTGCGGAATTCGAACCTGGCATGCGCCGGCGCACTGCCGTCCCGGGCATAGCCCCCCTCAAACCAGATCGGTTCTATGGACGTATAGAACAGGTTGTTCAGCTCGTCGCCCTCCTGGAACACGTCCCCGGCATCGGCTATGAGCACCAGGTAGTAGAAGCCGGTGATGTTGGGCATGTAATAGGTGCGCGAAACGCTTTCCCAGCCCCAGGCCGTAGAAGCAAAATCGCTGCCGCCCGGCAAGTTCAGGTTGAACACGCAGTTGTAACTGGTAGGGCACTCGTAGGTATTGGACGCCACGCTCGTATTGAACTCGTCGTAGAACAGCACGCCGTAATCGTTGGCGTTGAAGGCGTTGAAGTAGATGTAGTAGATGGACCAGTCGGCTGACGCATCGGCCGACTGGCTGCCGACATTGAAGATGTTGAGGTCGATGACCCGCTCAGCGGGATCGCCGGAGGTGAAAAACGTGCTCATATCCGAGTACACCCAGGGCGCCAGGTCCACCCCGGCAGCTGCGGGCCCGGGATCGGGATCGTTGTTCGGATCCTCCGCGCCCTGTTCGTTGGCCACGATGAAGAGCGGCGCGCTGCCGTCGGGGCCGGTGCAGAATTCGTTGATGAAGTAGTTGTAGTCGATCCAGATAAAGCCGCGATCGCCCCATTGCTCACTCCAGGAATTGACTACCCGGAAAGCGCCGCCGGGCCCCTTGCTATCGTCGTAGCCGCTGATGACCATGGCGTGGTAGGCGTGCTGGCCTACGTTGTTGTAGGTGGTGCTGGAGCTGAGCACGGCATCGCTGTTCCAGGTCATGAAGTTGTCGGCCAGGCGCGCCCCGAAGATCACCGGAATGTTGTTGGCCAGGTTCTGCTTGATGCTCTGTACCGTCGGCTCGATCTTGCGGTAGTACTGAATGCGGTTCTGGGATGCTTCCTGCGTCCAGCTGGGATCCAGGCTGTTCTGCGAGCAATCGCCCAGGTTGGTGTAGGGCACCGTCTGCATGCTGGCCACGCCCCGCTCCTGGAGCACGTCCAGGGCAAAGGTGAAGTTGGTGCCGTTGCAATCGGGGGCCTTCTGCTGATCCGGGATGGCGGTGAACAGGTCCTTGGGACTGAACTGGTTGGCTGCCGAAGCCAGATCGCCGGCCGAGAGGCCGCGATCCATGCCGTCCAGGACCGTCTTGCCGTTGTAGGCCACGGCCCAGGCTACGCAGGTGCCGTATTGGCCCTGGTTGCCGATGGGCGGGAAGTGCGCGCCCAGGTCTGCTGAGGCCGGCAGGTTGTTGTTGCCAAAACCGAAATTGGTGGCCGAGGGCACTTCGTCCAGGTTGTCCTCACCGGTCCAGCCCAGCCCGAAAGACAGGCTGTCGACAGTGGGGTCGGGATTGGGTTGCATATCGGCCGGATCGTCTTTCTGGCAAGCCGCCAGGAAAAAGACCAGCCCGAACAGGACTGCGTAAAACGCGAGCGTTGTGGTTTTCATCACCTATGGATTTAAAGATTTATAAATGTGGATTTGAAGGATTAGAATTCGGATCAGGGACTCAGGCGCAGGCGAACCGGCAGCACGTGCCGGCTGCATACCGGGCGCCCCTTGACGCGGGCGGGCCGCCAATCCGGCATGTCCGCCAAGGCATTCGCAACGGCATCGCCCAGCCCCAAGCCCGGACTGCGAAGCACCTCGATATCGCCTATGCGTCCATCCGAATGGACAGTAAAGCGCAAAATGACGCGGCCTTCCAGCCCGTAATCCCGTGCCAGGTCGGGGTAGTGAACGGCCTCCTGCAAATAGGTGGCCAAAAGCCGGACGGCCGCCCGGGAATGCCGGGCGCTCGTCCGGGGTCCACACCGGGGCGAGGACCTCCGGTGCAGGTCCAGTCTTTTCAGGGGGATTTTCGGATAAGAGTACCAGCCGGCCGCCAAAGGCCGAAAGCCCGGTGTAAAACTGCCCCGCAAGCGATTGGGCAGCGAGCAAAAGAAGAACAAAGGGGATTATGGATTTCACGATTGCAGGTTTTAAGTCCGATCAACACCTGCAATGTATCCGCCTCGGGCAAGCGAAGTTTTGGGCTATGTCCCAAAGGTTTTCCCTTATGCCCAATAGCCTTTAACCCGCTGGCTAACAGCAACTTATTTTCAAAAATTAAAACCTGAAAAAACGGGAAAAAAGCCGGTTTGCACTTATGTCGCACGACCGGTGCAAAGCCTGAAGGCATGGAAACTGAAGAGGACGACCCGCGCTATGAATGGTGCAGCAGTTCGCTGGGCGGAAAGCCGTACTGTTCGCTGAAGCAGCGGGAGAAATACGCCAGATTGGGTATCCCCACCTGGAAAGCCACTTCCGAGATGTTGCCCGCTTTGCGCTCCAGGAGTTGATAGGCATGCCGCAAACGAAGGGTGCGCACATAGACTGAGGGAGAGAGGTCGGTGATCGCCTTGATCTTGCGGTGCAACTGACTCCGGCTCATACCCACAGCGCGGCCCAGCTCCTCGATGCTGAAGTCCTCATTGTCCAGGTTTTTCTCCACGATCTCGGCCACCTTCTGAAGGAAGGATTCTTCGGCGGGGCTGACAAAATCCTGGGTCCTGACCTCGCGCTTTTGGAGGCCGGCGGCGAACTTTTCGCGCAGCAAGCGCCGCTGTTCGATGAGGTTCTTCACCATGACCTGCAACTCTTCCGGATCGAAGGGCTTGGTGAGGTAGGCATCGGCCCCCGTGCGCAGGCCGGATAGCTTGTCGCCCTGCTCGGACAGGGCCGTGAGCATGATGACGGGAATATGGCTGCTTCGCTCGTCGGTCTTGAGGGTTTCGCAAAGGCTCAGGCCGTCCATTTCGGGCATCATCACATCGGTGAGCACCAGATCGGGAATGAGTTCGGTGGCTAGTTCGAGGCCCTGCTTGCCGTGGGCGGCCTCCACCAACTGGTAATCACCCTCCAGGTGCGATCGGATATAATTGCGCAGGTCGGGATGATCTTCCACCAGGAGCACGATGGGTTTCCTGCTGTTGGTGCGTTGAAAAGCTTCCGTTCCTTCTTCTGAAGAAGGATGGATCTGCTGTTTAGCACTGACAACCTGCAGCTCTTCGAGGCCCGCGCGCTGAAGAGGAAGGCGGACCCGGAATGTACTGCCCCGGCCCGCCTCGCTTTCCACGAGGATGCGGCCTCCGTGCAGTTCAACCAATTCGCGGGTGAGCGCCAGGCCAATGCCGCTGCCCGTTATTTCGCGATCCTCGCCCGGTGGGCTGTAAAAGCGATCGAAAATATGAGGCAGCTGATCCTCCGGGATGCCCGGACCGGTATCCTGCACTTCCAGCAGGACCTCAAGCTGCTCGGCGTTCAGGCTCTGGGTCTCCAGCCGGACATTGACGCGCCCCTGCTTCGGCGTGAATTTCAGGGCATTGGACAGCAGGTTGGCGACGATCTTTTCCAGCTTGTCGGCATCGGCCTGCACGGGCAGGGGGCCTTCCGGCAGTTGGACCTGAAAATAGATCTGCTTGCGCATGGCCCAGCTTTCAAAGGAATGCACCAGCGGCCGCAGAAACCCGGCGAGGTCCAAAGGCCGAATATCGAGGCGGGCATGGCCGCTTTCCAGGCGGGCGAGCTCCAGAAGCTGGTTGACCAATTGGAGCAATCGCTCCGCATTTCGGATCATCGTGCGTTGAGAAGCCTGCACATCGCCCTTGAACCGGTTTTGAGCCATTTCGCGCAGCGGCCCCAGGATCAGGGTCAGTGGGGTGCGGAACTCGTGGCTGATGTTGGCGAAAAAGTTGGATTTCAGCTCGTCGAGCTCGCGCAGCTGCTCGGCCTCCGCCTCCTTGAGTTGCAGGTCCATTTCAGCCTGTCGCTGCCGGCTGCGGCTCCGCATCTGAACGTAACCGAACAAGCCGCCCAATAGAAGCAGGCCGGCAAAGCCACCAAAAAGAAGGCCATTGCGACGATTGACCTCCTTCTGGATCTGAAGCTCCTGCTGAGCGATCCGGGCCTCCTTCTGCTGGGTTTCGTACTGGATGGTGAGTTCCGCAATATCCCGTTTGTGCTGCATCATCATCTGGGAATCGGCCAGCACCATGAATTCCTGCAGTTGGTCGAAGGCTTGCCGGTAATCCCCCTTCCGGGCATAGGTCTCGGAAATCAGCCGAGTCACATCCGCTTCCTTTTTGATATCGACATACTCCCGGGCTCGCTCCAGCGCCTGCCGGGCAAAGAACAGGCTGCTGTCCAGCTGGCCGGTACTGAAATACAAATCGGCCAGCGCGTATCGATTGAAGTAGCGTCCCACCTGATCGTCCTTAAAGCCGATTTCCTCCGCTCTTTTAAAATGGTATTTGGCCTGGTCGAACATGCCGTTGTACAGGTAGGTAGCCGCCAGGTTGTTGTGGATCTTACCCAGGTTTTTCGCAATGCCGTAGCGTTTTGCGGCCTCCAGGGTTTCCCGGGCATAAATGAGCATGGAATCGGGCTTACCGCTATATTCATATAACAGCACATACAGGGCCAGCGTGAAAATAACGCTCGCCCCGTCTTCTTCCTGCAAATAATATTGATAGGCCTCATCGATCATCCGCTTGGCCTGTTCAAACTCCTCTATTTTCACGTACACCCGCCCGATCTCGAGCTGGGTATCCATACTGCGCTTGCGATCCGCATGGCGGTCGAAAATGCCCTTGGCCTCAATGAAGTGCTCCAGGGCAGACAGGAAATCGTTCTTTTTAAACTGGGCGACACCAATATGGAAATGACTTTGCCCGATTTTCAGGGAATCCCCCAGCCGGTTGGCCAGGGCATACTGCCGCTGGCTCCAGTAGAGATTTGAGTCGCTGTTGATCAGCGAATAGGCATTCGCGATCTCGCCGGCCAGGCGCCAGCGAACGGAATCGGCTTCGGCAGTGGTGAAAACCTCGGCCAGGCTGTCGAGGGTTGCCCGCTGGGCCAATATGGGCATTCCCAGCAAAAGCAGCATGCCGGATAAAAAAGACTTCATACCTATGGGTCGTTGGCGCGGTTACTTTACAGCCGTGTCCTTGCGGATCGTGCCTTCCAAAAATACATTCTTTCCGTTGTGATGTAAAGGCCAAAAAGGTAAGCTTTCCTCCCGGAATACTCCGCGCGGAAT
>JAJDFU010000254.1:7427-10558 GCA_020528935.1 Saprospiraceae bacterium
TGTGATGTAAAGGCCAAAAAGGTAAGCTTTCCTCCCGGAATACTCCGCGCGGAATGCAATGCCCGCAAGGAGGTGTTTGTAGCCTGTGCCGGATAGCCAATACCAACGGTGGGCTCCATCAAAGGCGAGCAGCGCCCCCGACGAGCCCTCCATTAGGCGGTGTGCGTCTTTTTTTTCATTTTGAAGGGAAAAAGATACCCTATGCCCAAACTTTACGCCTTCATCTTTTGGATGTGTTGCACGTTCACCCTGGTGAACGGCCAACAGACCGTGACCGGCGCGATCGAATTCGACGGCTTCCAACGCGACTACCGCCTCTACCTGCCGGCGGGATATACGGGCGATGCGGAGGTGCCGCTGGTGTTCAACCTGCACGGCTTCGGCTCCAATGCCTTCGAGCAGCAGTTCTATTCGGCCATGGGGGCCGTGGCCGATACGGCCAATTTCCTGATCTGCTACCCCAACGGATTGTCCAACGCCTGGAACGTAGGCTGGGATTTTGGCAGCACGGCCGACGATGTGGGTTTCCTCAGCGCCCTGCTGGACGAACTGTCGGCCAACTACGCCATTGATGCGGATCGGGTGTACGCCTGCGGCATGTCCAACGGCGGCTTCATGAGCTACGTGCTGGCCTGTGAGCTCAACGATCGCATCGCAGCAGTAGCTTCCGTTACGGGCAGCATGGCTCCCAACTATATCTCGGCCTGCCAACCCGGACGCCCCGTACCCGTCCTGCAGATCCACGGCACGGCCGACAACACGGTGCCCTACAACGGCGAGCCTTTGATCAATATTTCCATCGACAGCCTGCTGGCCTTCTGGACCGCCAACAACGGCTGCAGCGGCCCGCCCGATACCACGGATGTGCCGGACGTCGCCCCCGACGACGGCTGCACCGCCCAGCGCCTGGACTACGCCAATTGTTCTCCCAACGGAGCGGTGGCCTTCTACCGCATTGCGGATGGCGGCCACACCTGGCCCGGATCTCCCATTCCCATTGGCGTCACCAACCAGGACTTCGACGCCAGCACCGAGATCTGGCGGTTTTTCCGGTCGTTCAGCCTGGACCGGACCACCAGCCTGCCTCGCATCGCGCAGCCCACTGAGGTTCGGCTCTTCCCCAACCCGGCGGGGGGCCGGGTGTACATCGAGCAGCCGGAGGAAGTGCCTTTTTCCCGCTATGTCCTTTTTTCCGCCCACGGCCAACGGATAACCGAAGGAAGGTTGGCCGACAGGCGCACGGCCCTTTCCCTTTCGGGCCTGTCGGCGGGCCTCTACCTGCTGCGGCTGGAAGGAAAGGGGGAGTTTTGCGTTAAAAGGATCTTAAAGCAGTAAGTTCGTTCCGTTAATGGGCTTTAACACCCGGGCAGGTCGCCGTTTTTCCCCGTACTTTTAGCCAAACCACAGCATGAAACCCGATACCGCAAAGCCCGCCTTCGAGATCCTCAGCTCGCGCCACTTTCCCGCCTGGTTGCGCAGCCAGGGGGCCAGTATCGCCTTCACCACCTATCAGGTGGGCAAGGTGTTCATGCTGGGCATCCATCCCGACGGCAAGCTGCACATCACCGAACGCACCTTTCCGCGCTGTATGGGCCTGGGCGGCACGCCCCAGACCCTCTGGATGAGTTCCCTGTTCCAGGTGTGGCGCTTCGAGAATTCGCTGCTGCCCGGCCAGCAGTACCAGGGCTACGACCGCGTATTCCTGCCGCAGATGGCCTATACTACCGGCGACCTGGACATTCACGACATGATCATGGGCCCGGAGGGAAAGCCCGTTTTTGTCAATACCCTTTTCAGTTGCCTGGCCACGGTAAGTGAGACGCACAGTTTTCGACCGCTTTGGAAGCCACCCTTTATCAGCGCCCTGGCCCCGGAAGACCGCTGCCACCTCAACGGCATGGCCGCCATCGAAGGCGAGCCGGCCTACGCCAGTGCCGTGAGCCGCAGCGATGTGGCCGACGGCTGGCGCGACCGCCGCCGCGACGGCGGCATCGTGATGGATGTGCGCACCGGCGAGATCGTTTGCGCGGGGCTGAGCATGCCGCACTCGCCCCGCTGGTACCGCGAACGCCTCTGGCTGCTGGAGGCCGGCAGCGGCTACTTCGGCTATGTGGATCCGGACAGCGGCCGCTTCGAGCGCCTCACCTTCTGTCCCGGCTTCCTGCGCGGGCTGGCCTTCACGGGCGAGTACGCCCTGGTGGGCCTTTCCGCAGCTCGCGAAAACCGAACCTTCAGCGGGTTGGAACTGGACGACAACCTGGAAAAACACAGCACGGATGCCCGCTGCGGCATCCAGGTTATCAACCTGAACACCGGCCATGCCGAGCACTGGCTGCGCATGGAAGGGCTGGTCAGGGAGCTGTACGACGTGCTGGTGCTGCCGCAAACGCAGCGCCCCCTGCTCATCGGCGTGCAAAAAGAAGAAGTGCGCAAAATGATATCCATTGAACCCGAAGCCTCCGACGAGGTCTGAAAAAACCCGCTATGAACCCACCTGTTACCCCTTACCACTGGCAAAGAAACCTGGACAAGTACCGACGCCTCGCCCGGCGCCTGAATACCGCCGAACGGCCGGACGCCATCCGCCGCCTGCGGCGCAAGCTGGACATTCTGGCCCGCCGCATCCTCCGGCTCAACCGGCAGTGGCGCCTGGGCATTGCCACGGCAGCCCTGCTGGCCTGGCTGCAGGCTCCCGTGCAGGCGCAGCCCTTTCCCGCCAACTTCGACCTCACCAGTCTGAATGGCGACAACGGATTTCGCGTGCCCGGACTGGTAGCCGGCGATGTGCTGGGCCGCTCGGTCAGCCGCGCCGGCGATGTGAACGGCGACGGCCTCGATGATTTCGTGCTGGGTGCGCCCGATGCCGATCCCGGCGCCAGCAACTACGCCGGAGAGGCCTATGTCGTCTTCGGCGGCAATCCTGCTTTCGGGGCCGATTTCGACCTGGGCAGCCTGGACGGCGCCAACGGCTTTCGCATTCCCGGCGCCAATGCCGAAGACGGCATCGGCTATTCGGTAGCTGCCCTGGGCGACTTCAACGGCGATGGGGCAGACGATCTGCTGCTGGGCGCGCCTTTTGCCAATAACGGCGCCGGCGCCGCCTAGGGGGTGTTCGGCAATGCCGGCGGCTT
>JAJDFU010000493.1 GCA_020528935.1 Saprospiraceae bacterium
GTTCATTGGGTGGGATCCCACCCAATGAACTGTGCGGGCGAAATTGATTATACTCTTATATCCTCTCAGTGGGTAAAGATTCCGTTGTATTTAGTATGAGCAAATACTTTTATGGACTTTCTGAGCCGGATCCTACGCCACAGGACTTTCATTGCGACTGAGGAAAGGGCGTTGTACAGGCCTCGCCCGGGTTAAGTTTGCCTTGCTCCGTGTCGCAGCTGGGAGGCGCGTTCGAACCTGCCTTCCTGCTCCCGACTCCGGCCTGGGGCAGGGAGCAACATCGCTACCCGCCGATGCCATCGGCAGCACATCAAGAACGCCCGGATCAATGCCGGTAGAGCTTGAAGACCGGATCGAGCGTTTCACCATGCTTGGCGGTGCCCTGCGCGTAGCACATGACGAAGTCTTTTTGGATACGCCTATCTTCTCCGATATCAAGCGGAACTAAACCACGAAGACGACCGTTTTTCAAACAAACCAATAAAGCAGATAAATGACGGTGGTGATCAAGAAATCCGGTGACATCGCGAGCATACTTGAAAAGATCGGCTCCCTACCCCAAAAAAGGCGATTCAAAGCCCAGAAACATTGTGGTGTAATCCGGCTGGAAACCCCTCCCCTGGCCATCCAACAATCGATGCGGGATGAGTGGAAGTAGCCTCCTCATCGATACGAATATAGCCTTGTATCTCCTCGGTGGCGATCAGACGCTGGCGGAGGTTCTTGACGGGAGAGACATTTACATTTCCTTTGTTACGGAATTGGAACTGCTCGGCTTTCCGGGCATAAGCGATTCGGATCTTCCCAAGCTTGGAGATTTTATAAGCGACTGTATCGTAGTGGAGCTCAACCAAAGCATAAAGCGGTTGACCGTGGAGTTAAAGCGAAGAAAAAAAATCAAGTTACCGGATGCCATCATTGCCGCTAGTTCGATCTATATGAACCTCCCACTACTATCTGCCGACAAGGTATTCGAAAAAGTGGAGGAGTTGCAGTTTGTGAAGTATGAAATCCATTAGGCTCTTGGATGATTGGCGGAACCCGTGGTAGTAAACCTAAGAAGTATATCGTTGACCTGACCCTACAGATCTGGATTTTCTACCCATGCTAAGTACAATCCCTTGTCCGGCCCGTACGAGCAGTTTTTTGACAAGCTGGAAGCAGAAAGTGCCCTCGCCGACCTGGCCGGCCCGATGTCATCCAATTGGATCGCGCCGGGCATTTTACCATGCTGGATCAACCGGAGACCTTTTATTCGTCTCTTCTCGACTGGCGAAAATCAAAATAACCGGCCCCATAGCGCTTAAAACCGTATAACGCAACCTACCTCCTATCCCCTACCTCAGGATCACCACCTTCCCGAATCCCTTTTCAAAAAAGCGATCGGCGGGCGTGGCGTAGTGCTCGTAGGCAGCCCCCGGGGGTGCTTCGATGAGCACCCGGTAGAGGTACACCCCGTTGGCGAGGCGGTCGCCGAAGGCGTCGGTGCCGTCCCAGGCCCCGTCGGTACGATGGGTGCCGATGCGCAGGGGGCCCAGTTCGGCCGGCCCCAGCTCGCGCACCAGCCGCCCGGAGATGGTGAATACCTGGATGCGATAGTCGGCCGGCACCTCAAGGCCGGTGAGGGTGTACACAAAGCGGGTGGCCGTGGAAAAGGGATTGGGGTACGGCAACACCCTGGAGAGCATGGGTCGGCGCTCCACGCGGAAGGTAATGCGGTAATCCGAATCGCCGGAGGCGTTGCCGCCGGCATCGCGTGCCTGCACCACCAGCCGGTATTCGCCGCTCTCGGGCAGCTCCGGCTGCAGGACGAGCAGGGCCTGGTTTTTCCCGCCGCCCCCGGCCGGCTGGAAAAGGGCATCGGCCAGGCCCAGCGGGCGGAGCTGCGTCTCCCCCGGGTAGCGCAGCAGCACCTGAAAGAGGGCGGTGTCGTTCAGCGGGCGGTAGGGGTTCTCGTCACGCAGGCGTATGGCGATCTCCGGCTGCGGCGACACCAGCTCCCCGTCCAGGATGCGCCGCCCGTCGAAGGTGACGTCCAGCAGGGGGTTGAGGCGATCGGGCAGTACGCGCAGGCTCGCCTGTATCCGGTTGTTGAGCAGATCTCGCTCGGGCTGCCGGCCACCGGGATTGAGCTCGGCCACCCAATCCACCTTGCCGGCCAGCCCCAGGCTGGAAGCCTCCAGGCGCACCCGGGCCGTATCCCGGGCGGCCAGGGGCCGCAGCCGGACCGTATCCACCTGCCCGCTCAGGCGATGGACGATCCATAACGAATCGGCCGCCCCATCCGAGACGTTCTCCACTGCCAGTTCCCAGGCCAGGGGTGCCCCCTCCAGTACCGAATCGGCGGACAGGCGGTTGAGGCGCTGCGGAGCCCAGGCCAGTTCGGGCAGGCCTTCGTATGAGATGCGCCAATGGGCCAGCTGAGGCGCCGTGCGCAGCAGCGTATCCCGCAGGTGGAGGCGAAAATGCAGAAAGGGAAAGCTATCGGCCGATACGCCTTCCAGGGAGGCGGGCAGCGCCTCCGGCAGGCCCGACCAGAGGAGTTGCTCGCTGCGATCGGCTCGCCTGCCGTAGAGCTCGAGCTGCACCGAGTCGGCCGCTTCTGTGTCCTGCAGCGCTGCTGAGACCGTTCCCCAGCGCCGGGCCGGGCCGGCCGGCACGCTCCGTATCCAGCCTTCATCCCAGGATCCGGGCAGGCTGAAGTTGCGGGTAATGATACCGTCCAGCGGGCCTGTGCCCTCCCGGGGCTCGAAGCCGGGATCGTCCTTTTTGTAGAAGAGGTAGTACGGCCGGTTGGCCACTACCGGATCGGCCAGCTGCCGGATGAGGGTGGCGCCCTGCCGCTCCAGCAGGGCCACCAGATTGCCGTCGCCCAGCTGCGCGGAGTCGGCCAGCCAGCCCTCGGGATCGTAGTCCTGCCCGTCGTGCTGTACCGTGATCAGGATGACGTAGTGGCCGGCCGGCACGATGCTGTCCAGAAAGGCGATGGCGCGCAGGCGATCGTCCGTGCTGAGGGTGCGAAAGGGAAAGGCCCCGTAGTCCGAAGCCCAGAAGGGAATATCGCTGCCGTAGCTGCCGTCGTTGAGGCCGCTGCCCGGCTGGTTGATCCAGGGGTCCAGGGAGACGGGGTCGAGCACCGTAACCTGAATGCCGCCCCGGATGGGCTGATCCCAGGGGATATAGCGGTAGGGCACGTTGTTGACCGACACCTCCGGCCGCACGTTGGGATAGGTGCCCTGTATGATGCGGAGGTCCTTCAGGTCGTCCAGGAAAGCGAACTGGCCGGCAGCTGCATCCCAGCGGATATTGCCGAAGGCATTGGCCTGCAGTTGCCCGTAGTGCGACTGGTTCCAGCCGGGAGAAGCCCCGGGCCGGTACCAGAAGGAGGCGGTGCGCCAGGCCTGCTGTCCGCCGGGCGGCGGCTCGGGACCTGCCCGCCAGTAGTACACTCCCTCGCCCGGCAGGCTTGCCCGCCAGCGGAGGAGCCCGCCCGACTGGCTGAGGGTCGTCTCCCGCCGGAAGGGGCTGTCGAAAGCAGGCGTGGTATCCAGCTGCAAGCGGTAGGGCTGCTCCGCGGCGTTCGGATCAGCTGTGCCGGCGACGAGCTCCAGTCCGGCTTCCCCCACGATCCCGAAATCGGGCGGGTAGAGAAGGCGACAGTCGTTGTCGAACAAGTAGAGCGACAGGCCCGGCTGGCCGCCGGGGACGATGAGGCGATTGTTGCGTTCGGCCACAGGCCCAGGGACACAGGCACGCTGGTCCCCGGGGACACGCGCCACACAG
>JAJDFU010000504.1 GCA_020528935.1 Saprospiraceae bacterium
ATAGGAAAAAACGGACAGCAGGAGCCGTTGAGGTATTCACCCGCGGCTTGTCGATCTTTTCCGGAAGCTCGAAGGGGGCTGCCCCCAGGTCTTTCGGACAATGCGGGAGAAGTAGGCCGGATCGGCAAAACCACAGCTGTAGGCCACATCGGCAATGCGGTACTCCGTACTGGCCAGCAGGCAGCGGGCCCGCTCCAGGCGTATGCTGCGGATGAAGTGGCCGGCCGATCGGCCCGTGGTTTGTATCATCTTCCGGTGCAGCTGCGACCGGCTCATGTACAGGGCATCGGCCAGCTCCTGCACCCCGAAAAGCGGATCGTCCAGGTGCATCTCCACGATCCGGCGAGCCCGGGTGAGGAGTTCGTTTTCCGGGCTGAAAAGCAGGGCCGGCTCGCTGCGGGGCCGGCCAGCCGAAATGTCGCGTTCATGCCGGGTGGATGAACGGATGCATATCGGCGGGGTATCCCTGTGCGAAAGGGGAAAAACATCTCTGCCGGTCGGAAACGGCTGGGTCATTTGGGGCATGGTTTTTTGAGGTTATACCATAATCAGTGATAAAAATAGGCCGGTCGACAGCCCATGTATTGGATAAATCGGCCATGGGTCAGGTAAGGATGGACGGCAGCTGAGTACTTTCCTCTTTCCAACTGATCGCTTCGGCCAGTTCTGCCTGTTGCTGCAAATACTCCGTGGGTGTGGCTTGGGTAAATCGCCGGAAGGCAGCGATATACTCGCTTTGGTCGAAGTAGCCGCAGGCATAGGCGATGTCGGTAAATCGATCGTATTGTCCGCTTTGCAGCAGGTGGAAACCCACGGAGAAGCGCAGCAGCATCTGGTATTGCTTGGGGCTGAGTCCTATGTCGCGGCGGAATTTTCGGCGAAAGTGCCGCTCGCTCAGGCCCAGGTCGCTCTGCAGCCGGCTCACCGGCTGGTCCAGCTGGGTAAACAGGCGGTGCACGAAGCGGTCCGTCGGGTCGGAGACGGGTTCCAGGCGACTGAGGCGAGCCTCCAAGTAGCGGTTGGCCAGGCGGATGCGCTCAGCAAAAGTGGATGCCAGTGCGATTCGCTCGTGCAGCCGGGGAAGACCATAAGCATGCAGCTCATCAAACCGGATCACCTTATCCTGAAACTCGGCAGTGGGAAAAGGGAAAAACCACCGGAACTGACCGGGCTGGAAGAGTATGGCGAATACGCCGAAGGGGCCGGATATCGTCCAATTGGTGGGCTTCAGGGCCTGGGTCAGGACGAAGCCCCAGGGCAGGTCGAAATCCACCTTGCCGTTGGCAACCCGTATGGGTTGGTCCTGGCGATAATAGAACATGAGCCCTTTACACAGGTAGGGAGGCGTGATCTCCCGAAAGGGCTGTGAACCATGGTGGCCGCCTTCCAGGCGGGCATACATTCGAATATACCTTCGCAGGGGCGGCGCGGGCAAAAATTCCTGATAGATCACAGTGCAATAGCTTTGCTAGTCAATCTGGGGGGGATCGCTATCGCTCGCCTGGAGCTATGTTGCAAAAGCTTGGATTATTGTTCCAAATCCCTGTTGGTGTGATGCCGGGCCCGGTACTTGGAGGGGGGCAGCCCGAATTCCTCGGTGAAGACCCGCCCGAAATAGCCCGGATCGGAAAAGCCGCAGTCGAAGGCGATCTCGGTGATATTGGCCCGGCTGGTCAGCAGCTTGTTTCGGGCGTGTTGCAGGCGGATGTGCCGGATGAAGCGGGAAGCGGAATAGCCGGTCAGGCTCTTGAGCTTGCGGTACAATTGGGTGCGGCTTACGGCCAACGCTTCTTGTAGCTGCTCGGGGCCGAAGTCGGGCTCATCCAGGTGGGCCTCCACGGTCTGGCGGGCTTGAGAGACGAATGCCGCTTCGGCCGGAGCCTCAAGGGATGATGGGGGCTCAGCCGATGCCGATCCGCCCAGCAGGCTTCGATAGTAGGCCTGCAGCTTGCGCCGCCCTTCGATCAGCTTGCGCACCCGCAACAGCAGCTCGTCGCGCTCGAAGGGTTTGGCCAGGTAGGCGTCAGCCCCGCCCTCCAACCCTTGCAGGCGCGATTGGGTATCGGCCCGGGCCGTCAGCAGGATGATGGGGATGTGGCTGGTGGGCAGGTCCTCCTTGAGCCTTTGGCAGAGGGCATAGCCGTCCATTTCCGGCATCATCACGTCGGAAATGATCAGGTCGGGCACTTCGGCCCGGGCCTGCTTCAGGCCCGCTTCGCCGTTCTCGGCTTCCAGCAGGCGATAGTCGGCCTCCAGCAGCTTGTGCAGGTAGCTGCGCAGCTCGGGATGATCTTCCACCAGCAACAGAAGGGGGCGCTCGCCATCGGCCGGTTCTGTGAGCGGTGTCGGCCGTTCGGCCGGTACGGGGCTGGAGGAGCCGCTTTCGGCCATCGGTTTGGGCGTTGCCGGCGGCGCCTCCTGACGAACGGGCAGATATACCCGGAAGGTGCTACCCTGACCGAGGGTGCTGTCCACTTGCAGTGTTCCGCCCATAAGGTGAGTCAACTCCCGGGCCAGGGCCAGGCCGATGCCGCTGCCGGCGCCCTGCTGCGTATCCGGGCTCTCCGCCTGGAAAAAGCGGTCGAAGATGCGGTCGAGGTCCTCGGGCGGAATCCCCGGGCCGGTATCGGCCACCCAGACCTCCAGCCAGTGCGATGCGGGCTGCGCAGGAGCAGCCTCCGGAACCTGCCCGGCACTCAGGGAGCGGCAACCCAGCACGACCTCACCTTGCCCCGGCGTAAACTTGAGCGCGTTGGAGAGCAAATTGCCGACCACCTGCTGCAGGCGCTCGGGGTCGTAGTCCAGGATCATTTCCGATTCCCCGGGCTCAAATCGAAGATCGATATCCTTAGCCTCGGCCACGGAATGGAAAGAGTCCGCCAGGTAGGAGAGGAAGGCGATGAGGTCGGCTTGCACAGGCTGGAGTTGAAGCCTGCCACCCTCCAGTCGGGCGAGGTCCAGCAGTTGATTGACGAGGCGCAGGAGGTGCCGGCCCTGTCGCTCGATGCTGTGCAGGCGGGTTCTCAGGTCGCGGTCCACCCGGGCTTTCACCTCTTCGGCCTGCCCCAGGATGAGGGTGAGCGGTGTGCGGAACTCGTGGGTGATGTTGGTGTAGAAGCGGGATTTGAACCGGTCCATTTCCAGGACCCGTTCTGCTTCGGCCTGGGCCAGCCGCCGCCGCAATTGCAGGCGGTACAGCAACAACAGGAAGCCCGCGGCCAGGAGGATGTAGATGCCGTAAGCGACCGGATGCCCGTACCAGGGGTAGGCAATGGTGATGAACAGCTCTTTTTCCGCACCGACCGGTGTCCAGAAGCCGTCGCAATTGGCGCCCCGCAACCGAAAGCGGTACCGGCCCGGCGGCAGGCTGGTGTAGCGCGCAGTTCGCTCGGCGCCGGCATCGCGCCATTGATCCTCGGAGGGCTCCAGCTTGTACTGGAAGCGATTCTCTTCGGGGATCTTGTAGTGCAGCCCGGCAAAGGTGATGGCCAGGTTGTTTTCGTCATGGGCCAGACGGAGCCGGCTCGTGCGGCTGATGTCGGTCTGGAGGAGACCCTGCCCGGCTTTTTCGCTGCGGTTGTTGACGGTAAGCTGGGTGAAGGCCAGGGGCGGCGGGGTGCTGTCTTGCCGGATGCGATCCGGATAAAAGTGCAGCCAGCCCGATCCGGTGTTGAAATAAATTTCGCCATCCCGGGTGAGCAGGTTTGCCACGTTCGGATAGTTCCATTCGCGGGCGTTGATAACCCAGTTGGCGGGGGAGAATACCGCCAACGTCCGCTCCCGGATCGGATCGAACTGGATGAGGCTGTTCGGGTTCAGGATCCAGAACAAGCCATCCCGGTCCTGGATCACGCTCTCCGCCAGGCCGATGAGGCGCTCCTGGTCCTCGGGCAGCCCCCTCAACTCCCCGGTGGCCGGATCAAACCGTTGTAGCCCATTGGAATGCGTGAGGAGCCAGACTTTTCCCGCCCGGTCAAAGGCGATGTCGTGGGCGTTCAGGTTGCGAAAATGCCGAAAGGTATCAGCCCGGATGTCGTAAATGTGCAGACCGGTAATATTTTCGCCAATCCAGATGTTACCCTCCGGGTCTTCGGCCATATTCATGATGAGGTCAAAATGGGCGGCCTCGTCGCCGAAAAACATGGTCGGTTTGTCCGGCCGGTCCGGATCGTAATAACCGATCTGCTCCGGGCCGTTCTGATTGAACCAGCTGCGGCCGTCGCTGGCGCACAGCATAGATCCGAAGAAGGGGTCTTCCGTTTTGTCCGCATTCGCATGCAGGGGCGTAAAGGTGCCCGAGGAGCGATCGAAGCGGAGCAGATCAGGTTTACTCTGAACTAGAATCGAGCCGTCTTTGCCTTCTTTCACGTTATGAATAAAATGGTCGGGCTTTCGGGGGTCCCAATCGGCCGGGTAGATATACCGGCGGAATGAAGGGCTGCCCTTCGGGCGGTGAAAGAGGCCGTGAGAGGTACTGATCCAAAGCCCGCCCCGGCTGTCCTGCTCGAGATTGAACTGGTAGATGTACTCCGGGGTGGCCAGCCCCAGCTCCTGCTGCTGCAACAGCTGAAAGGCTTCCTGTTGGGGCTGGTGCCAAAAGATGCCCATCACCCAGGCGCACAGCCAGATATTGCCGTGGCGATCCGTCCTCAATCGAGAGATATTGCCAAAGACAAACAAGGGTTCGGCCGGGTTAGCCGCATTCTGGATCGTGGTGAAGCGCTCGGTTTGAGGGTCGAACTGCAGGAGAGTGGACACGTTGGTGATTTTGGAGTGTACGCTCATCCACATGCGGCCCTGCCGGTCTGCGGTGATGCTGCCCACGGTATGCCCGGGTATGCCGTCGGGCCGGGCCGGATCGTAGGTGTATTGCCGGATGAAGGCTCTTTCCCGCAGGTCAAACCCCAGCAGGCCATTGCGATGCGTGGCAACCCATAGGGTGTGAGGTGCCTGCAAGTACAGCGATCTGTAAAAGTTGTCCCAAAAGCCGGTGCCCCCGGAAATGGCGTAGCGCGAAAAGGATCCGGCATCGGGATCGAAAGCATAGAGCCCGGCAGAGGTGGTCATCCAGATGGTCCCCTGTTCGTCCTCAACCATGTCCATCACATCGCTGCCGGGCGCCGCTTCCGGCCGTTCCTTATCGGGTGGATAGTGGGCGATCAGCCGCCCGCAGTTGGGATCGGATTTGTCGATCACATACAGGCCCAAGCCTGCGCTGCCCATGTAGAGCCGGCCCCTGGAGTCCTCAAAGAGGGTCTGTACACCGTCCTTCAGGGGATAACTACCGTCTGTCGGGTCGGGCTCCATCGCATAGGGCAGAAAAGCGTCGAGTTCCGGCACGTAGCGATGGATCTTTTCCCCCCTGATAGACATAAAACCTACCCAGATATCGCCGGAGCGATCCTGGAGGAAGGTGGGGTACCGCAGTGGGCTATGGCCCCGGCTCTGTCCGAGGATGGGGTAGCGGACGAGCTCCCGCCCGTCGAAGCGTACCAGCCCGGTCTGGCTGCCGATCCAAACGAAACCCTGTTCGTCCTGCATCATGTCCCATACCGATGGGTGGGGAAGGCCGTCCTGGGTGGTCAGCTGCCTGAACAGAAGTTTTCGGAAGGACTGGCTGTGAGCGAAGGCGGGCAGCAGGGCCAGCAAAGCGCTTATCCACAGCGCAGCCCGGGGCATGCGCTTCATAAAACCGGGGAATACCTGTCCTGAAGTTCCGAAAATTTGCGGGACCGGCTGCTTGTTTTTGACAGATTATGGACCGAAAGCACCGCATTCGCATGATATCAGCTACAAATTCGTAGTTTTACAATGCAAATTATTATCCTGCCTTCGTTCGGATACATTCCCGAAAACTAATGGTTTAAGCCGGGCCGGCCTGGATCCGAGGCGAAGAGCCTTTGCCGGTAAGGCGATTAAAATGATCTCTGCCTGAATGCATCAGCCGGCCATTGCATCAGCCGGGAGGGATTGGAATATTGGGCTTTTTAAAACCTTTTCTGCCCACGGCAAAAAAGGGAAGCAAGCCGGAATACATAAACCTTTTAAATACAGTTGCCAACGCATTATGAAGGCTACTCCTTTTATCCTGGGGTTCCTCCTCCTGGGGGAATTTACGAGCTACGCCCAATCCGATCGGGTGCGCGGAACGGTACAAACGCAGGCGGGCGAACCCCTGGTCGGCGTCAATATTTTCGAACCCGGCTCGGGCCGGGGCACGGTCACGCAGGCAGACGGCTCCTTTGAGCTGCAAGTGCCCTGGCAGGCGGATACGCTGCGCATCTCCTACACGGGCTACGCGACCCAGCAGGTGCCCGTGTGGCGAAAGCGAGCCATGCAGATCACTCTTCGGGAAAGCACATACGGCCTGGACGAGGTAGTAGTGGTCGGTTTCGGCCGGCAGCGGATGCGCGAACTCACGGGTGCTGTAAGTGGAACCGGTCGGGCCTCCTTTGAGCAGGTGTCGGTACCCGGTGTACAGGCGGCCCTGCAGGGGCGCTTGCCGGGGGTGTCCGTCACCATGGCCTCGGGCGGCCTGGACGCGTCAGCGGCCATCCGGGTGCGGGGTGCGGGCTCGGTCAGCGCCGGCAATCAGCCCCTACTCGTAGTGGACGGCGTCATCCTGTCCGGCCAGGCGGGGGTGGAGAGCCTGGGCTACTTCAGCAATCCCTTCATCGCCCTCAATCCCATGGATATCGAATCGGTGGAGGTGCTGCGCGATGCGGCCGCCGCGTCGATCTACGGTGCCCGGGCAGCCAACGGTGTTCTGCTCATCACCACCCGGAGCGGCCGTTTCCACACCGAGCCGCAAGTGCAGCTGGGCTACTACGCCGGCTTCACCGAGATCAGCAAGCGCTGGGACGTGCTCAGTGGTCCCGAATACGCAGCCCTGTGGAATGAGGCCAGTCTCAACGTAGGCGAAGCGGACGATCTCTATGATGTGGATGCCCAGCCCGATGCCGACTGGCAGTCGCGGATCCTGCAGCGGGGCTTCGTACAGGAGGCCTACGCTTCGGTGCAGGGCGGTACCGGAACGACCCGCTACTTCATGAGCGGCACCTTTCGCGATGAGGACGGCTACCTGCGCACTACCGGCTTGCAGCGCGCTGCCGTGCGGGCCGAGTTCGAGCAAAAGCTCGGCCGTCGCTTCGCCGCCGGCATCTCCCTCAGCCCCAGCCGGGTGGTCAATCAGCGCACAGGTAGCATGTACGCCGGTTCGCCCTTCGCGGCTTCGGCCTGGTTCATTCCCAATGTAGCCCCTCAGGACGAACAGGGGTTTTTCTTTACGCCCGAGACCCTACTGCTCGACCAGGATATCCGGACCGTGACCCAGCAGCTGCTCGGCCGTTTGTTTGTGAGCTACCGGCCGGTGAAGGGACTGGAGCTGCGCAGCGAGCTGGGCACCGAGCTGCAGAATGTGAGGGAGGAAGGCTGGAACGGTCCGGCTACTTTCTTTCAATCCAACAGCCGCAGGGAAAAGGGCCTGTCCAGCCTGCAATGGACCACCCAGGCTACCAACCGCTCCGCCTGGAGCAGCCCGCACCAACTGTTGGCTACGGCCGGCCCTCAATAACCCCATACGCGCCCCCCACAGTCTTTGTGTTTCGGCGACCTGAACCCCAACCCCCCCCACAAACCGCTATTCAGCACCGCTCAGGTCGTCGAGTATTTCAGCATGGATACCCGCAACACCTTCCTGGGCTACTTCGGGCGCCTGCAGTACGCTTACCGGCAGAAATATCTACTGGGCCTGTCTGGCCGCTACGACGGCTCCTCCCGCTTCGGAGCCGACCGGAAGTTCGGCTTCTTCCCCGCCGTCTCGGCCGGCTGGGTGCTGTCCGAAGAATCCTTCCTGTCGTGGCAGCATCTCGACCTGGCCAAGCTGCGCGGCAGCGTAGGGCTCACGGGCAATGCCGAGATCGGTGACTTCACCTCCCGGGGGCTGGCGATGCTGAATCAGGATTACTTCGGCATGGCGGGTTTCGTGATCCAGAGCCTGGAGAATCTCGAGCTGGGCTGGGAGAAAAGCCTGCAGTGGAATGCCGGGCTGGACCTGGCCTTTTGGGATTACCGCCTGCGGCTCTCCATGGACTATTACATGCGCGACACCCGCGACCTGCTTCTGGAGAAGCCCGTGCCGGCCACCAACGGGGTGACCGTCTTTCTGGACAATGTGGGTTCCATCCGAAACCAGGGCTTCGAGTTCGAACTCGCTGCCGATCTGTTGCGCGGGCCCTTTTCCTGGACCGTTTCGCTCAACGGGGCCACCCTGCGCAGCGAAGTGCTCCGCCTGGCCGATGAGGACGACGACGGCCGGGACGAAGACGTCGTCCTGTTCAATTACAACCTGTTCCGGGTAGGGGAGTCGCCCGGGGCCTTTTACCTGGTGCCCTATGCCGGGGTAGATCCCCAGACCGGGGATGCGCTCTATCAAAATCCGGATGGTTCGCTGACGACGGATTACGCCCCGGCCTCCCAGCGCCGCCCCGCCGGCCGGGCCCTGCCGCGCTTTACAGGCGGCATGAGCCACCAGTTCCGCTACCGGGGATTCGACCTGCAGGTCTTTTTCCACTTCAAAACGGGCCATTCAGTGTATCTGGAGCACGGCGCCGCACTGGAAAGCAACATGTCCGAGGGGGCAAACCAGCTCCGCTCCCAGCTGGGCGCCTGGAGGCCGGAAAATCCGGATACGGATGTCCCGCAGGCCCGGCTGGGGCAAACCAACGGCAGCTCGCCTTCCACCCGCTATCTGGAGCCCGCCTGCTTCCTTCGGCTCAACAACCTGAGTCTGGGCTACACCTTTTCCCCCTTTAAGAAGGCCGACACCCAAATGCGGGTGTTCGCCGCGGCGCAAAACCTGTTTACCGTCACCGCCTTCCGGGGGCTGGATCCCGATACGGAATTCAACCCCGTGGATGCCGCCGCTCAGGGCCGCCAGCGCTACAATCTGCCGGCGGCGCGAACCTTCACCTTCGGATTTAATCTCGCGATATGAAAACCGCCTATTGCCCTCGCCTGTGCGCTGCTGCGCTATTCCTGTACCTGCTGCCGGCCTGCACCTCCTGGGTGGAGGATGTGGAGCCCGAAAACCAGCTCACCGTGGCCGATGGCTTCGATACGGGGCGCAGCCTGGAGAGCGCGCTCACCGGTTGTTACCATCAACTCAACGACGCCGCCCTGTACGGGCGGGAACTCCTGTACATGGCTGATCTCATGGGCGGCAACTCCCGCCATACCGACGGCAGCTTCCCCGATTTCCTGGAGTTCGAGAACCTTCAGCTCGACCCCTTCAATGCGCGGGTGGAGAACTTCTGGATCACGACCTACCGGACCCTCAATCAGCTCAACCTCATCCTGACACGGGCCGACGAGCTGGTAGAGACCGACCCGCAGTTTTCGCAGGATCAATGCGACCGCATCAAAGGCCAGGCCTACGGCTTGCGGGCCCTCTGCTATTTCGAGCTGGTCCGCTTTTTCGCCCTGCCCTACGGCCCGGAGGGTAGGGATGCCCTCGGACTGCCTCTGCTCCTGGAACCGGTCACGCAGATCCAGGCCCTGGCGTTTCCGTCCAGAGCTACGGTGGGTGCGGTCTATGCCCGCATCGAAGAGGACCTGGCCGAGGCCCGGGCCCTGCTGACGGACATACAGCAAAACGGCCGGCTCCATTACGAGGCTGTACTGGCCCTGTCGGCCTGTGTGGCCTTCCAGCAGGGGCGCTACGAGGTAGCGGATCAGAGGGTTCGCGAGCTGCTGGCGAGCAACGCCAGCCTCACGGACAACCCGCAGGAGTTCTTTCGCCAGCCCTTCAATGCCGAATCCATCTGGCTGATGGAGCCCGTCACGGACCTGGACTACGCTTATACTGATGCCTCCACGGCCGCCGATGATCTGATCGAGAACGACAGCCTCTTGCTGCTGCCCCGGCACCGGGACAGCCTGGCGCAGGAGCAGCTCATCTGGTACGATCTGCGCACGGATACGGGCGCCTGGACCAACGACCCCCTGCTCAGTCCGGCGGGCCAGAGCCGCAAGTACGCCGACGGAGAAGATCATCCGCCCCTCTTGCGCCGGGCCGAGTTGGTGCTGATGCGCGCCGAAACGGCAGCCCGCCTGGGTGAGCCGGCTGCGGCCGTAGAGCAGCTCAACCGCATTCGCCGCCGCGCCATGCGGATCGCAGACAGCAGCGGGCTGGAACAAGCCCGGCCGGAGCTGTTCGAATACCGGGCAGACGACTTCCCCGATGCAGCCGCGCTTATCGATGCTATTGCCAAAGAGCGGCGGGTAGAGCTGGCCTTCGAGGGGAACTACTTCCACGATCTGATCCGCCTGCGCCGGCCGGTGCAGGGCATACCCTGGGACGACGATCGGCTGCGCCTGCCCATTCCTCAGCGCGAGCTGGACGTCAACCCCAATCTGGTGCAGAATCCGGGGTATTAGCCCGAATTATTCACGGATTACCGTGAATAATGACGATAAGTGACTGAAAACAAGC
>JAJDFU010000384.1 GCA_020528935.1 Saprospiraceae bacterium
CTGAATGTGGGGTATTTCTTGCGCGATGATCTGCAACTGGGCCTGCATTTCAGCAACGGCTATTTCCGGTTGCCGTCATCCCGGTCCGATGAACGCTCCGCCCGGGAGTCCTTTGTGTCGGGCTTCAGTTTTAGCGGCAGTTATCATTCCATACTGGGCCCCGTCCGGCTCGACTTGATGTATCCACTATATGTACAAGGCGTAGCGCGCAGCCGCTTCCTGGTGTTTGTGCACTACGGATACCGGTTCGGACTGTGATGCGTTGTGTAGAAGCCCTTCCGGATGGGGCGAATGTGAACTTTTCCCTACTTTGTATCTGATACCGGCTTTAGGATAAAAAGACCTCATTGGGTTATCCCAAAACCGAGTATTTATACCGACAAGGAAGTGGTTTGGGACTCCCCAACCTTCTCAATAGGGGTATACCAGGGGTTCAAGGATAAAATGCCAATCGAAAAACGTCATTTTTATCCTTGAAATCGTATAGTCGATTAATCCATTATCTGCAGTCAGACTCCATGAACTTACGCATCATATCTGCGGGCGCGGGCAGCGGGAAAACCTACCGCCTGACCAGTGAAATGGTGGCCTTGCTCAAGCAAGGCGTGCGTCCGACGGGGATCGTAGCGACGACCTTCACCAACAAGGCTGCTGCCGAGCTGCAGGAGCGGGTACGGGTGCGCCTCCTGCAGGAAGGCCTGACCGAAGCAGCCGATGCCATCGCCAATGCCCTCATCGGTACGGTGCACAGCCTGGGCGTGCGCCTGCTGCGGCGCTTTGCCTTTGAGGCCGGGGTGTCACCTCAGGTGGACATCATCGCCGACGAAGACCAGCAAGTGCTGTTCAACCGCGCCCTGAGCATGGTGCTCACCGAAGATCGAGCGGAGCAGATGGATGTCCTGGTGGATCGATTCAATCTGGACGACCGCTATTTCGACTGGCGCCGCGACCTTCGCGAACTCATCGAGGTAGCCCGCTCCAATGCTTTCAGCCGCGAAACCCTGGAAAAAAGCCGTCGCCGCTCTTTCGAGCAGTTGCGGGCTTTCCTGGACGACCCCAGCGGTACGCCCGAAGCGTGGGACCGGGAGTTGCGCGAGCAACTGCGTGCTGCGGCGAGCCGCCTGCAGTCCAACGGGGATACCACCAAGACCACCGCAGATGCGGTTCGGGACATGCAGAAGATCCTGCGCGACCGGGAGCTCAAGGGCCGGTTCGACTGGGCGCACTGGGCCCGCATCGGCAAGCTGAAGGTAGGCGCCAAAAGCCGGGAGGATGCCAGCTCGCTTCTCGAGTTCGCCCGCACCCACGATCGCCACCCGGACTTCCACAGCCAGCTGCGGGCCTTTATCGATCATTTGTTCGAACTGGCCATACTGGCCATGGAGGAGTACCAGCGCTACAAAAAAGAGCGCGGCCTGATCGATTATACCGATATGGAGGTGCTCATCGTGCATTTGCTCGACCAACCGCGCGTGCGTACGGTGCTGGCCGGTGAGCTCGATCTGCTGATGGTAGACGAATTTCAGGACACCAATCCCATGCAGCTCGAGATCTTTCTCAAGCTCTCGGGCATGGTGGATCAGGCCATCTGGGTGGGCGATCCCAAGCAGTCGATTTACGGTTTTCGGGGTGCCGAGCCCAGTCTGATGAAAGCGGTCATCGAGGCCGTGGGCGGCGTCAGGCCCGAAGACATCCAGGGGTACAGTTGGCGATCGCGCGAAGAGCTCGTGTACTTGAGCAACGCCCTGTTTACAGAGGCCTTTTCCGGGCTGCCGCCCGAGCAGGTGGCCCTTCAGCCCATGCGGCGGGCAACAGCCGGCGACCATACGGCCAACCCAACCGACGAGCCCCCCGAGGCCGGTACTGCTCTGGTGCACTGGCACATCGACTTCGAGAGCGACCGGCGCCCGCCGGGGGCTCCGTGGCAGGAACGCGCCCTGGCGGAGCTGCTGGCCGAGTGGCTGGAGGAAGGGGTGTACGTACTACCCAAAGGGAAATCCCACTGGCAGCGCGCCCAAGCCGGCGATGTGGCCGTGCTTTGCAAGAGCAACAAGCGCTGCGCCCAGGTGGCCGAAGCCTTGCACCGGGCCGGCCTTCGCGCCAGCATTGCCCGCAACGGCCTCCTCCAGACGGCTGAAGCCAAACTGATACTGGCCTGCCTGCGCTACCTGCTCAATCGCGAGGATTCCCTATCGGTGGCCGAACTTATGCTCCTGGCCTCCCATACACCGCTGGAAGACATCATCGAGCAGCGCTTCGACCATCTGGAAACCGGAGCGCAAGAATCGGACTGGGGCGCAAAGGATCCCTTTTTGCGGAAACTGTCCGCTTTGCGGGAGCGCACTACCGAGCGCTCGGCTACCGAATTACTCAACATGCTGCTGGAGGAGGTGGACCTGCGCCGAAAGGTGCTGAGCCTCGGGAATGGTCGCCAGCGGCTGGCCAATGTCGAAGCCCTGCGCAAACTGGCGGTGGACTACGAGGACCGCTGCAACCGTCTCCATGCGGCCGCTTCCCTGGGCGGTTTTCTGCTGTGGCTGGAAGACCTGGAGCGGCAAGGGCGGGATATGCAGGGGGCCAGTGAAGGCCCGGATGCGGTGCAGGTGCTCACCTACCACAAGAGCAAAGGCCTGGAATGGCCCATCGTCGTCGCTTACGACATGGGGGCTTCCCTTCGTGCCAACTCCTGGGGCATGGCCATCGTGCCCGAGCGGGAAACGGTAGACCTGGACCACGTGCTGGCCCATCGCTGGCTGCGCTACTGGGTGAACCCCTACGGCAGGCAGGTAGCCAATACGCCGCTGGATCAGCGGCTCAGGGAAAGCGAGATCTACGCCGGCAGGGTGGCCGAAGCCCGCGAAGAGGAAGCCCGCCTGTTGTACGTGGGCATTACCCGGGCGCGCGACTATCTCGTACTGCCGAGCTCGTGCAAGGAACCTACCCGCTGGCTCAATCGCGTATGGCAGCAGGGCCAGGAGGATGCCCCCACCCTGGATCACCGATCGGGGGATTCGCCCTGGACGTGGGAGGGGAGGATCCTTCCCAAAGCGACTGTCTGGCGCCGTTTCCCGGCCGATATCCCCGCTCGCCAGCAAGCCGATGCGCCGGCCTTATACCTGGAAAGGGGGAGTGGGCAAAAAACGCACCTGCCCGAAGCCATACAGCCCGAAGAACTCGTCAGCGGAAGAGACTTTTCCGCACGCGTAGATCAGGTGTTGCAGTACGGGGAGGGGCTTGCGCTGCCGGATGGCCGGCCGGCCTATACCGCCGGCAAGGTGATCAAGGCCTATCTTCACGCTTTTCGGGACGACTATCCGTCCGCTGAGCAATTGGCCATGGCGTCGGGCTTGATCCGCGACTTCGGGCTGGTAGAAGAACTGGACGCCCGGGAACTGGTGGAACTGGCCCGGCAGTGGGATCGGGAACAAGCACAGCGCTTTCGGCCCGAATGGGTCCGGCGCAAGGAATTGGTGCGCTGGGTCAAAGGAGATCGGCTCTTCGAGCGCATTGCCGATGTCTTGCTGGAAACCGCAGAAGGGGAGATCGCGCTCATCCAGCGCAGTACCTTCCGGGGCAAACGCAAACTCTGGCGCAACAAGGCCCTCGAGTTGGCCGGCCTGTTCTGGCTCTTCCGACAGGGGCTCCAGGCCAGCTATCCCGATCACACCATCCGCACCTTCCTGCACCTGCCGCTGGAAGCCGGTTTGCTGGAAGTGGTCGCCACCGCCCCTTCAGGA
>JAJDFU010000535.1 GCA_020528935.1 Saprospiraceae bacterium
ACCCACAGGGCTCCGAGAAAATGCTGATCACCGCCCTGTTGGGACGGGAAGTGCCTTCCGGGGGCCTCCCCATCGATGTAGAAGCTGTGGTAGTGAATGTCGCCACCGCCGCCGAGATCGGCCGCCTGCTGCCGCGCGGCCGCGGCATACAGGAGCGGGTGGTGACCATCACCGGGCCCGGCGTAGAGAAAAAAGGCAACTACCGCATTCCCATCGGTACGCCCCTGCGCTTCGTACTGGAGCAGGTGGGCGCTGCCGAGAACATCAGCGAGGTGTATATGGGCGGCCCCATGATGGGTACGGCCGTGTCCGACCTCGACATCTCCATCGTGAAAGGCACCTCCGGCGTGCTGGTGTTCACGGATGCGGAAGTGCGGAACACTCAAAAGATCTATCCCTGCATCAAGTGCGGAGCCTGTGTGGATGCCTGCCCGCTTTCGCTCAACCCGTCCAGGCTGGGCATTCTGGCCCAGTTTGAGGCCTACGACGAGATGGCGGCCGAGCATCACCTGATGGACTGCTTCGAATGCGGCTCCTGCTCCTACGTCTGCCCCTCTCACATTCCGCTGGTGCAGTATTTCCGCCTGTCGAAATCCATTGTGCGCAAACGAAAAAAAGCTGCCCAGGATGCTTGATCGCACCCTTCATATCAGCACCTCCCCGCACATCCGCAAGGGGATCAGCACGGATACCATCATGCTGCACGTGGTGCTGGCCCTGCTGCCGGTGGCCGCTTTTGCGGTCTTTTCCTTCGGCTGGAACGCGCTGCTGCTGCTCTTTACCACCACGGCTGCCTGTGTGCTCACCGAGCACCTGCTGTGCCTGTGGTCCGGTAAGACGAGCACGGTTTCGGACTGGTCGGCCGTGATCACCGGCCTGCTGCTGGGCCTTACCCTGCCGCCCATCTTTCCGCTTTGGATGGCCTTCCTGGGCGGTGTGATCGCCCTTGCGCTGGGCAAGTTCATTTTCGGCGGCCTGGGCTACAACGTCTTCAATCCCGCCCTGGTGGGCCGGGCCGTCCTGCAGGCTGCTTTTCCGGTAGCCATTACCACCTGGTTTCCCGCATTTGCACCGGATCGCTTCCGCAGCCTGTCCGCATCCACGCTGGCCTTCCCGTTTGCCGAACCGCCGCAGGTAGATGCCGTAACGGGCGCCACGCCGCTTTCGGCCTTCAAGTTCGAGCAGATGGGTACCGAGACCGCCGACCTCGCCCTCGGGCTCATCAGCGGCTCCACGGGCGAGACCTGCGCCATCCTCATTCTTCTGGGGGGGCTGTACCTGGCCGCGCGCAAGATGATGAACTGGCGCATCCCCCTGGCGGTACTGGGCAGTGCATTCTTGCTGAGCGCCGTCCTTCACTGGTTCGATCCTCAAGGGTGTCCGTCGCCCTTCTTCATGCTGTTTTCCGGAGGCCTGATGCTGGGTGCGGTATTCATGGCCACGGACATGGTAGCTTCCCCCATCACGCCCCTGGGTGTGGTACTGTACGGGGCCCTCATCGGTTTTCTGACTGTCATCATACGCGTGTGGGGCGGCCTGCCGGAAGGGGTGATGTACGCCATTCTGCTGGCCAATGCCGTCTCGCCCCATATCGACAACTGGATACAGCCCCGGGTGTACGGAACCGCCAAAACGAAATCGCCGGTATGAATGCCATGACGTCCATATCGAAAAGCGGAGCCGGCAACAGCCGGAAGATGCTGTTCGCCATGGTAGCCATCGGCTTGCTGTGCGCGTTGCTGATCTCCCTCACCTATGAGGGTACCCTTCCCATCATCGAGACCAAGCAGGCCGAGGCCCTGCAGCGCGCCATCTTCCGGGTGCTGCCGGGCACGGCTACTACCCGGGCCTACCGGCTCCTGCCCGGCGGCCGGTTTGAGGCCGCAGAGGGCGAAGCGGAAAGCGGAGAGGTCGTGTACGCGGGCTTCGACGATAAGGGCGAGCTGACGGGCGTGGCTATTGAGGCCGGCGGGCAGGGCTATGCCGGCATCATCCGCATCCTGTACGGCTACGACCCCGCGGAGGAGGCCGTGGTCGGCATGTACGTGCTGGAGAGCAAGGAGACACCGGGCCTGGGCGACAAGATCGAAAAGGATCCCGACTTCCTGGCCAATTTCGAGGCCCTGGACGTATCCCTGACAGCCGACGGCAGTGCCCTGAAAAACGAGGTCGTACCGGTCAAGGACGGCGAAAAGGAGCATCCCTGGCAGGTGGATGGCATCACCGGTGCTACGATATCTTCCCGGGCCATCGGAAACATGCTGGGCAAAAGCACGGCCCGCTGGGTGCCCCTCATACACGAACACCGGGCTGTCTTTGAGCCGAAAAACGAGGAGCGGAAATGAGTACCCCCGGCGGACATAAAAACGGAATCGTCGAAGGTATTGGCGGCCCCCCTTCCACCGATGTGTTCATCAAGGCGCTGTGGCGCGACAATCCCGTCTTTGTACAGGTGCTCGGCATGTGTCCGGTGCTGGCGGTGAGCAATACGGCCATGAATGCCCTGGCGATGGGGCTGGCCACGGCTTTCGTGCTGCTGATGTCCAACATCCTGGTGTCGGCCCTGCGCAATTTCATTCCGCGGCAGGTGCGCATTGCTTCCTACATCCTGATCATCGCCACCTTTGTGACCATCACGGATTACGCCATTCAGGCCATCAGCGTGGACCTGCACAAGAGCCTGGGGGCCTTTATTTCACTCATTGTGGTCAATTGCCTGATCCTGAGCCGGGCCGAGGCCTTTGCCGCCAAGAACACCATCGGCCGCTCCATCCTGGATGCCCTGGGCATGGGGGCGGGCTTCACCTTCGCCCTGCTCTGCCTGGGGGCCGTGCGGGAGGTGTTGGGCAGCGGCAGCTTGTTTGGCCTTCGCCTGTTTCCGGATAGCTTCCAGGAGTGGATCGTTATGATCCTGCCGGCGGGCGGCTTTTTCACCCTGGCCGGATTGCTGCTCCTGATCAACGCATTGCAAAAACGAAAAAAATCCACCGCCTGATGCAGGACGAATCGCTTTGGTACATCTTTATAGACGCCTGCCTGATCAACAATTTTGTGCTGGCCTACTTCCTGGGCATCTGTCCTTTCCTGGGGGTGTCGGGCAAGCTGGATACAGCTAGCAAGATGGGCGGCGCAGTCACTTTCGTGATGCTCATCAGCTCGGTCTGTGCCTATGGGATCCACCTCCTGCTGGTGTGGCTGAATGTGCCCTTCCTGCAGCTCATCAGCTACATTGTGGTCATTGCTTCCACGGTACAGCTGGTGGAGATGTTCATCAAGAAAATGAGCCCGGCCCTGTTCCGGGCGCTGGGTATATTCCTGCCCCTGATCACGACCAACTGCGCCATCCTGGGCGTCGCCCTCTTTCAGACCAACAAGGGCTACGGCTTCCTGCAGTGCGTGGTCTACGCGCTTGGCGCGGGCGCCGGCTTCACGCTGGCGCTGGTGCTGATCGCCGGCCTGCGCGAGAAGCTCGAGCTGGCGGCGCTGCCCGACGTGGTCAAGGGCACGGCGATGACCCTGATCCTGGCCGGGCTGCTGTCGGTGATGTTCATGGGCTTCGCCGGGCTGGGGGGCTGAGCCGATGCTGGCCCACTTCCTGATCGCCGCGGGCGCCGTCGCCTTGATGGCGGCGCTGTGGGTCGGCGTCCAGGTCGCCTGGAAGCGGGCCTTTCCGGAGGCGTTCTGCGACCCCGACGCGCTGGCCGGCCGCATGGGCTGCGGCGCCGGGTGCAAG
>JAJDFU010000476.1 GCA_020528935.1 Saprospiraceae bacterium
TGGATTAGGCCCACGTAGGCACACTGGACGTACCGGGTCTGTTTGGCGACTAAGGTCTGTCGGCCCTGGGCCATTACGTTGTAGAATGGCAGCAGCTGGTCGGGCATGCTGTTGTTCAGGTCGGTCGCCATCTGAAAGAGCGGGGCATGGCCCTGGATCCAACTTTCCTGCACTTTGTTTTTCCAGTGTTCGGCCAGGTCGGACCACTGTTGATCCTCTTGGTTGAACCAGCTCAGGTAGCGCTCAAACCAGGTGTTGATGTTGTCCACCATTTCGCTCACATTGCCGATGGCCTTGAAGCCCATGACCTTGTCGACGAATTCGTGATACGCATCCCGGGAGAAATACTTGGAGACGATATCGCGGTCCACCAGCCCGTTCTCGATCATGCGGGTGATGGGCTCCCAGTATTTACGCATCAGCTCGGTGGAGGAGAGGAAATTCTTGAAATGGGGCTGCATGGTATAGGGCATGTGCTCCAGCAACTGGGCGTTGGCCCAGCCCTGGCCCTGCTGCAGCCACGCTTTCCACTGCTTCATGCCTTCTTCGACATAGGTGGCCGGATCATTGCCCGGCATCCAGCTGGGTATGCCGGGGGCACCAGCCGAACGCACGAAGTGCAGCCAATTATCGGCATACTGGCGCTGCAGCTCCATCCACTGCCGAAAGGGATCGGGTTGAGCCTGGAGGGGATTGTGCTGCCCGAAGGCCTGCTGGAAGAATTCCTGCTGCTTGGCAAACCAGTCGGCAAACGGATTGGCCTCCTGTGCTTTGTCCGGATCGGCTTGCTGCGTGAATTGTTCGGCCATTTTCGACCAGTATTCAAAAGCTTGTTTCTGGCTTTCGAACAGGGCTTCTACTTGCTTATTCATGGCGAAAAGGTTTTAGCCGATAGGGCTCATTAGTTGAAGTACTCTTGTACGATCCGTGCATTCTCTGCCGTGGTATCCATCCAGGCTTTCATGCACTGCTGCATGATATCGTTCAGCTTTCTGGTCTTCTCCTGCTGTTGGCCGCCCATCGCACTGCCCATAAACGCCTGCATATACTGAAAGGACTGTTGGTACAGATCCATATAGTTCTGCATACTTTTGGTGGTCAAGGCCTGGTAGTTGCCCCAGAAGTCCTGCTGAAACTTTTCCATGGTTTCCTGCTTGGTCATTTCTTCCATCAGCTCCATGGGCTGCTGAACCAAAGCCTGGGCTATGGCGGTGGCCTTCTCGGTGTGCGCCTGATCGGGCACCATCGTATCCACGGCCTCGTTGGCGTAGTGGCTCAGGGTGTTGAACAGCTTGTTCTGATTTTCGACGATTTTATCGACGTACGTTTTTGTGGGCGTTGCCATGATGTCGTGTTTTTTTGATGTTGAAATATCGAATTGTCTATATACAAAAGTAGCCTAAGCAGGATGCCGGCGCAATGCAGCATGTAAAGCCGGCCCCTTGGACTGAGTGGGTCAGTTTAGTTTTGTTTTTGTTTAAAAAATTGGTTGTCAGCGGTTTATGATTTTTTAGCCCCCGGTTGACTCAATCTGCAGGTCGAGTGCGGCCAGCCTGGGCCGGGGCCGGGGTTTCGGCCGGGTGCACCCACCGGATGAGGCCGGTGAACTGAAGGGCAGGGCGTTCGGTCAGCCCTTGAAATGGAAAATGCCAAAAGTCTGATTTTAAGCACTTTAATTTATTTTCTGCGGATAAATCTGTGTGGAGTCCATGGGGGTTGCTGCGGCCAAGCGGAGCACTTCTGCAGGTCGAATGGTTAACTTGCCCGGAAAAATACAACCAATGCACAGACTACAGGACAAAGTGGCCGTCATAACGGGCGGCGCATCCGGCATCGGTAAGGCGACGGCCCGGATCTTTGCCGGGGAAGGTGCCCGGGTGGTCATTTGGGATGTCAACGAAACGCAGGGCAAGGCCGTAGCGGAGGAGGTAGGCGGAACCTTTATGAAGGTGGATACGACGAGCTTGGCGGATGCAGTGCAAGCCGCCGATGAGGTGGCCGGGCAATTCGGCCGCATCGATATCCTCATCAACAATGCCGGCATCACCCGCGATGCCACCCTCAAGAAGATGGAGGCCGAACAGTGGGATCAGGTGATCGCCGTAAACCTCACCGGAGTATTCAACTGCACCAAGGCCGTGAGCCCGCACATGGTCGAACAGCAATACGGCCGCATTCTCAGCGCCTCTTCGGTGGTGGGGCTATACGGCAATTTCGGGCAGACCAACTACGTAGCCACCAAGGCCGGCGTGATCGGCATGACCAAGGTGTGGGCCCGCGAGCTGGGACGCAAGGGCATTACCGCCAATGCGGTGGCGCCGGGGTTTATCGCTACCGAAATGGTGAAGACCATTCCCGAAAAGGTCATCCAGATGATACGGGACAAAACGCCGCTGGGGCGCATGGGCAAGCCCGAGGAGATCGCACAGGCCTACCTCTTCCTGGCCTCCGATGAGGCTGCTTTCATCAATGGTGCCGTGCTGAGCGTGGATGGGGGGGTATCTATATAAGCAGGCAAAGAAAAAGGCTGGCCGGAATGCTCCGGCCAGCCTTTTTTTGTGTGTGTGAGGGCAGCCTCGTCAGTACTTGATGGTAAAGACGACGTTGTCGTCGTTGCTGAAGGGGCCTACCTCATTGACTTCGTCTATGCGAATGATGTAATAATCCCCGTTTCGCTCGGCCAGGATGATGTCGCCGACCTGCAGCTTATCGCTGACGGAGAAGGAACCGTTGGCAGAGTTGTTCCAGAGCTCAAGCAGGTCTTCCTCCAGTTCGATATCGTCGAAATTGGTACCGGCCACAGCATAACGCAGTGAGGAGGCACCGCTATTATCCGTCCACTGTCCCCACCAGTTCTCCTCGCCCATACTGGGGTCGATACTGGGATCAACGCCCCGGTCCACAATATCCGCATCAGGGGAGCTGACGCTTACCGTTTCCAGGTTGTCCAGGTCGTAGCCGCCCTCCTGCTGGCCATCTGCGTTGTTGATGATCTCGCCGGTAGCAGACTGCAGGGGCGTGCCCGTAATGGTGATGTCGATACTTTCCTGGTCGGTCAGGCTGTTGGCATCGGTCAGGACAAACGTATAAGTCCGGGTCTCGATCTCGTCGTGGGGCACGATCTCAAACTCGATCTCGATGAAGTTTTGTTGATTGGTGCCCACAAGTGTGTAGGGGTTGCCGAAGTCGGGATCGCCGTTGACGGTGATGCGGTCGTCGGAGATCTCATTGCCGTCTTCCAGTACCGTAATGTTGAGCATGGCCGCATCGCCGGCAACACCGTTGAGGCCTACCTTGAAGGTTTCGCCAACCATCACATCGGCATCGCCATTCAGCCAATCGGGATCCTCCGTGGAGAAGCTCAGATTGGGAGCGCCCGGCTCAGGTATAAAGTCTTCATCCTCTTCACAACTGTAAATGAACAGCGAGAGGGCAAATACCCCCAGGAGGGTCAGGATCCGTAGGTCTTTCATGTCAAATGTTTTGATGGTGTTGAGGTTAAAAGAATTCCAGGTTTGTTTCAGCACGGGAATGTACTACCAGAACGAACGGAGGTAGATTTTCGCGGCTTTGTAGCTTCGAGATTGGTCGAGAAGATTCAAATATACGATTCCCGTCTGTTTTTTTAATGAGCGTAAGGATTTTTGTGCGCTTTAGCCCATTTGAAGTGAGATATATATATTTGTGTATGTGTTTCCTTTTTTTGTAACATTAAATTCGCCCAGCGGGCC